>NZ_CBAROL010000038.1:0-20449 GCF_964779595.1 Methyloglobulus sp. | reverse complement strand
GTTGGCTGGCTACCGTGACCATAAATTCGGTGCCTTTGTGGACGGCATTGATAAACGGGGTTTGGACTTCTAGGCGTTGCGGCTGGCGGCTTCTGAAAAAGGTGCTGCCTTCCAGCAAATTGATAAACCAGGATGAGACATTTTGCTGCTGGGCAGAAAACGTCATCGTGGTGCTTTGGTCTACGGTGATGACGGCTTGATTGCTTAAGGTTAAGGTCGCACGACTCCATTTGGAGGTACGCAAAGTATCACCTGGGCAAAGCTGATCTGCTTTACGAATACTTTGCCAAATCTTCGCGCCATAATTCTGCACATCCACCCTGCCCTGTGCTGATGCCACTTTAGCCATCGGTTTCAGGCAAGTGGGTGCAGCTTCAATAGCATTTGGGGCTATCAAAGCACCAATCAAAACATAATGAGCAAAAGTTTTCTGACGCATATTATTGTTATTACAAGCAATTGGTGACTAAACAAAGGCATTACCACGCACGTGTTCTTCAAAAAACAGTCATCTGCGACATAGAAACGATCCCGCGTTCTAACGCATTTCATCTACCCTGATGATGGTAATGCACAACCTCAATCTTCTTGCATGGAATTGAACTACGTCAGCAACATGAGTGCAATCAGGTGATAATTTACCACCATCTATAATTGCGGAAAATTCTGTCGGGCGTTGCTCAAAGAAAAAAGATTCTGATGATAAGCATAGCTTATTTTGTGAGGTGTGATGGCAATAGTGGAGTTGAAAGCATTAAGCCACAGGCAATATATCCCGCGATGTTTCTTGAGTACGTAGGCGTACGCGGTGCGTGGCTCGAATGTAGCATGGAGGCGATGCGGAACTGTATTTTTATGAGGCATATTGCAAGAACGTGGCGAAGCGGATTTGATGACAATCCATGCGGCGCAATACGCTACGCTATTGTCGCTCTACAGGAGTGCGCCGTACACGCTTGCCGAAACAGATCAATTTCCGCCACCAGCAAGTCCCGTTTCCGCTCCAGCAGGACGACGGTAAAGAAATACGTCCCGTCCGCCACAAAGTTCCGGCGATAATTTGGCATTGTTACTTCCTCCAGTCCGCCCATTTCCCGCGAAGGTTCGGTTTGCGTAAGGCAACATCTTTTAATTCACCTTACAGGTTTAATTTATTGATGAATATTTTTTGCTAATACCTCTTATAAAAAACCGAAGGTGGATAAAAAATTGTGTCTATGTGTTAATCCATCGACTTTTCTTTTATACTCACGCGCTGTTTACTTGAGGACATAACATGGAAAAACCGTACATACTACACATGCTAACTACAGCAAAAAACCTTAGCCCTTTTGATGTGAATATGGCGATGGATGCCGGTTGGGTTTCTGCCGTGCCTTATATCAATGTGGAAGTCGGCGAAGTGCAAGGCTTAGTCCAGGATGCCATTTTTTCCCGCAGTGCAAAAAATTTAAAACGTACCGCCATTTTTATCGGTGGACGCGACACCAAACAGGCGATGGATATGCTGAAACTGGCGAAACAAGCAATGGTTTCTCCGTTTGAAATATCCGTATTTTCTGATCCCAGCGGTGCATTCACCACCGCAGCAGGCATGATGGCGGCAGTCGAGCGGGAACTGGCAACAAAATTCAACACCACATTGGCAGGAAAAAACATGCTTGCGCTCGGTGGCACGGGTCCAGTAGGACAAGCGGCAGCGGTGATTGCAGCAAAAGCGGGGGCAAACGTGAGGATTATTGGCCGTCAGCTTGAAAAAGCCCAGCATGTAGCGGACATGTGTAACAATGAATTCGGCGAAGGCAAAATCACTGTCACTGCGGGAGCTGACGCAGATAAGGCTGAATACATAAAAACAGCGGACATTGTGATAGCAACGGGTGCGGCGGGTATCGAATTGCTAAGTGCTGCATTGATAGCATCTGCCCCACAGCTAAAAGTTGCAGCGGATGTTAACGCCGTGCCACCCGCAGGCATCGCGGGGGTTGATGCGTTCGACAATGGCACAGCAATCGCGGGTTCAACCAGTGGTGCAGTCGGAATAGGTGCTTTAGCAATTGGCAATATCAAATATCAAGCGCAAAATCGCTTGTTAAAACAAATGATTGAAACCGATAAACCCGTATATCTGCATTTTGAACACGCTTTTGAAGTTGCCAGAGAATACGTTAAATCAGCTTCTTAACACGCATTATTCCCAATAAAAAACGAGGTTAACATGGAAAAACGCAGCATTCTACACATGCTAGACCCTATGCCCCACAACAGCCCATTCGACATCAATATGGCAATGGACGCGGGTTTCGATGTGATGATGCCGTACAGCAACGTCAAGCTGGAAAGCGTGCATGGCCTGGTGCAGGATGCGATTTTTTCACGCGGACCGTCTGGTGTAAAAAAGACCGGCATATTTATTGGCGGACGTAACTTAGGCTTGGCGGTCGATATGTTGGAAGCCGCTAAAAAAGCGATGGTGCCGCCGTTTGAAGTGTCCGTATTTGCCGATCCCAGCGGCGCATTCACTACTGCTGCTGCATTGGTTGCTTGCGTGGAAAAGCAATTGAAAGAAAAACATGGCAAAGAATTAAAGGATTGTCATGGTGTAGTTTTTGGTGGGACTGGTTCGGTAGGTATTGCCACGGGTGTCATTGCATCGTTAGCAGGTGCTGATATTATCTTGACCGACCATTTATCGGTAGATACCGCATTGGCAGTTGCCAACGAATACAATCACCGATTCGGCTGCAAGCTAAAAGGTACGTATGCCAGTTCTGATGCCGATAAAGCACGTTTGATTACTCATGCCGACATCGTATTCTGCACCGCTAAAGCGGGCATTCAGGTGTTAAGCGCAGATGTGTTGGACGATGCCAAGCAACTGAAAGTCGCTGGCGATGTCAACGCCGTGCCGCCTTTGGGTATAGAAGGCATCAAACGTAGCCACATGGGTGAACCGTTAATTCACGCGATTAACTCTACTGGTGCGGTAGGAATTGGTGCTTTAGCAGTTGGCAACGTTAAATATCAACTACAAAACATCTTGTTGAAATTGATGCTGGAGACGGATAAACCGTTGTATCTTGATTTTATGGATGCGTTTAGTAAGGCAAGAGAATTGTAAAAACCTTGTAAATCAATCCGGTATCATGTGACCAAACTTGACCGCTAATCGGGTTAATTCAACATCATTTTTAACATGAAGTTTGTCATACAGGCGATAGCGGTAAGTGTTCACCGTCTTATCGCTTAACACCAGCATTTGTGCCATTTCCTGTATAGTTTTGCCCTGCAAAATTAGCGTTACCACTTCTGATTCTCGCTGGGAAAGCTTGGAAAAAGGGGATTCTGCACTGCCAGGAAGCCCCTGGAGTGCCATATTATTCGCTACTTCAGTACATAAATAACGCTTTCCCGCCATGACTTTTCTGATGGCAAGCACCATTTCTTCAAGGGAAGAGCCTTTGGAAACAAAGCCCATAACGCCAATTTTCAGCAATTGTTGTGGAATAGGGCCGTCATTTTGTGCCGATATAGCAATGATTTTTACTGCTGAATCTTGTCTTAATATTCTCCGACAAGCTTCAACGCCACCAATACCGGGCATATTGACATCCATAAGTACGACATCGGCAGATAACTTCACCGCTGCACTCACCGCTTCTTCACCCGATTGTGCAACCCCAACGACAGTCATATCTTCAACCGCATTCAAAAGTGCTTCAAATCCAGTACGTACAAGTTCGTGATCGTCTACCAGTAAAATCCGAATCATTATTATTATTCTGCAAAAAACATTATTATTGTTAACGTGCTTACCTTAGCTGCAACACTCGCGATTATACAACTAAAATATCTTGGTGCATCCCCTCAACAGTTAAACCAGTTCGATAATGGCTGAAAAAATAAAAGCTAATTTATACAAACTACCATGTAACATTCGATTTCAAATAGGCAAGCTGCTATTTCTACTAGCTCAACCGCAACACCTATAGCACTGACATTAATAATCAAATTGACTACACTATAACACTGTAGAATTAACGATTAATGTATCGCTCAACCTGAATTTATTGAGCAGCAGCATTTTGTTACATCCAATAAACCAACCCCAAGGTGCAAAAGTGCAGCAAGACGTATTGGCAGGACTTAAAAAAATTCCTTTTTTGTCAAACTTATCAAACGATGTTTTGCTCAATCTCGCAACCAGAGCAAAATCCGCAAAATTTCCAAGACAAACTATGGTAATCACTGAAGGCGACGAGACCAGCTCGCTCTACATCATGCTTTCCGGCAAGGTGCGGGTATTTAGCAGCGATGATAAAAGCAAGGAAGTCACGCTCTTGACTCAAGAACCCGGCTCTTATTTTGGCGAGATTGCCCTATTAAGCGATGAACCGAGATCAGCTTCTGTGGTAACGCTTGAAAACACCGTGTGCGCGGTCATTTCAAAAACCGATTTTATTAATTGGTTGCTGAATAATCCTGATGTGGCAATCAATTTATTGGGCGTATTATCAGAAAAAATTAGACAATTAACCGATAAAGTCAGGCTGATGGCGTTATCGAACGTGTATGAGCGCACGGTCAACGCGCTACAGGAATTGGCGGTTATCGAAGGCAATGTCAGCATAATTCATAATCGCCCCACGCAACAAGATTTGGCTTCGATGGTTGGCGCATCGAGGGAAATGATCAATAAAATCATGCACGAACTCACTAAAGGTGGGTATGTAACCATCGAAGATAAAACCCTCATTATCAATAAAAAACTGCCTAGTTCTTGGTAATAGCTTTCAAATTGTCCAAGACCATTGACTTTAGAAAGAACACGCCTTTCCATCTCGATTTAATCAAGTATAGGTATTTGTACCAATAGAAACTGCCTAAAAAAAAACAGATAATAGCCACCAATTAAAGGAATTGTTTGAAAATTTTTCCAAGGATGCGCGAGTAGTTGGCAACGTATTCGTTCGGTGTTATCAGTTTAATACTAGGTCTAGCCATGAATAAAATAGCAATAGTAGAAAGTCAATCGATTGTCCGTGAAGGCTTGCGGATGCTTTTATCTGGGGAATCAGGGTTATCGGTTTCTCATGCTGCCGATCCAATCGCACTTTTTAGGCAAACTTGGAGTAGGCCGCCAGATTTAGTCATAATGGATAAAGTCATGCACAGCATGAACGGAGTCGAGGCGATACAAGAGGTCAAAATACGCTGGAATACCACGAAGGTATTGATCTTTACTGACAAAAAAGAAGAAAAAAACATCATACGGGCATTTCAGGCCGGAGCCAGTGGTTATATTTTGAAGGATGCAGATCCCGATGAGCTGTTATTCGCAATCACCCACCTATTATCAGGTAATTTCTATGTATCTCCAGCCATCTTGCCAACCGTCATCCGAGGCTACTGTCGAATGGAAAAAACGCTGGTTGAGGGTTTTTGTGGGGTTAAGCTGTCCATGCGCGAAAGAGAATTACTGAAATTAATTGCAGAAGGTAACAAAAACAAGGATATGGCTGATATTCTTTGTCTGAGTATCAAAACTATTGAGACTCACCGTAGCAATTTAATGAGAAAGCTGGACATTCATAATGTTGCCGACTTAACCGTATTTGCTAATCGCTCAGGTATGATTTAGCAACAGTTACCACAACACCATTAACAACAAGCACCACTGGGAACACATTTATCCTGATGCTTTCCACCCTTGGTTTCTGAAACTGAGCGTATCGTACCCGTAGCGCAATCCCAGGGTGTTCCTGGCACATCAACTGCTGGAACGATACCGATAAAATGCTCGCCGTAAGCATCGCCTGTCAGTAGCTTATAAGTACGTTCACACACCGCCATGCGTTCACCTCGATAGTAGACATGCCCGTCATCATCATAAATTTCTGAGAACGGACCGCGATAAATGACGGCATGACCTTTGTCGATGCAGGGATCGGTTTCTGGTTTGACGGCGGTGACGGTAACTGAACGGAATTCAATGCCTTCCACGACCTGCCAGGGCTGGCTTTCCCATTTGTCGTAGCTGACCGCAAAAAAGCCCGCCTTGACAAAGGCTTCTAGGAAATCATGCTCCTGCACTGCACCAGAAATACAACCGCTCCACAAATGTTGATCTTGCTTTAGATGTTGAGGTACATGCTCATCACTGACTATGTCGGAAATGGCCACCCGCCCACCCGGTTTAACGACGCGGAATATTTCCTTAATCATCTGCTCTTTATCACTATCATGCACCAGATTCAGCACACAATTAGACACCACGAGATCAATCGAATTGTCCTTAATCAATGGCGAATTACTGCGCTGCTGTTCTTGCCAAACGCGTAAGTTAATGACATCCTCGGCTTTACGAATTGGATTTTGGGCGAGATACGCATCCATAGCAGCCACATCCAAAGCTAAATCTTGAATCTGCCCTTTTACAAATTCGACCCGGTTTGAACCCAGTTTCTGTGCCATTTCCGGCTGGTACTTACGTGCCAAGGCCAGCATATCATCGTTCATGTCCACGCCGATAACCTTGCCCTGGTCACCAACCAGTTGTGCTGCCATGTAACAAATTTTACCGGAACCTGAACCTAAATCGAGGACAACATCACCTTGTTTGACGTAGCGCGAAGGATCGCCACAGCCATAATCCTTCTCGATGATTTCCTGGGGAAGCATCGCCAGTAATGTGCGGTCATAATCCACTGGGCAACACAAATCGGCTTGTATAGCTTCTGCGCCTTGTGAGTAACGCTCTAACACACCTGCTTCTACGGTCATTTTTTATTCCTTGCTAAGTTTTTATTTGGATTCTACACATCCCTGAGGAAGTCCTTCGACAAACTTCCTTCGACACGCTCAGGAAGAACGGTAACTCATTGATTCTATTCATGATGAAAATTGCTTGAATCCGTTCCGTGGTGAGTCTGTCGAACGCTCTCCTGATTGAAGTCGAAGGGCATGAAGGAACAACAAGTTCACGCAAATCTCATGCCAATGCCCCACCGCAACTACTGCCCTGCCCCGCCGTGCAACCATAGCAATGCTGCCGTACCGCAATCGCTGCATTGGTTAAGCTGTTGCTTTGCAATTCGCTTAAATGCGTTTTGTTACTCAGACCAGCACCCAACGGCAAGTTCAACATTTGGTTAAAATCGCAATCGTACACAAAGCCTTGCCAGTCGATGCTGATGGTGTTGCGGCACATCACGCCCGACAGGTTTTCAGGTCTATAATTAGCTTTTAGTAGCTGGATATAATCGGTAAACAAGCCTTTGCTGATTAACATGCTGCCAAAACGCTGTATTGGCAAATTAGCCATCGCATACAAGTGGCTGAACACAATGCCATATTCGTCAAATAAATGTTGTTTATAGGCTTTTTCCAGCGTGTCTTGATCGGGCGGCAAGTTGTTGTCTTGCGGATTAAACACTAGATTAAGCTGTAACTGACTTTCGTGCTGACCATAACCCAAATCATTAAGCTGCTTTAAAGCGGTAATGCTTGCGCTGAATGTGCCTTTACCGCGCTGCTTGTCAACATTATCTTCCAGATAGCATGGTAGCGACGCGATAATGTCTACTTGGTTGTCGGCAAGAAAGGCAGCTAACCCTTCATAACCGGACTCTTGCAGGATGACCAGGTTGCAACGGTCAATCACTGTGACAGCCATCGCTCTGGCTTGTTCGACCAGATACTTGAAATGCGGATTCATCTCCGGCGCACCGCCGGTTAAATCCAGAGTATGTATATTTTCACGGCGGATAAATGCCAAGATTAAATCAACCGTTGCCTTATCCATCAATTCAGTACGCTTAGGTCCTGCATTCACATGACAATGAGTACAGCTTAAATTGCACAAATAGCCCAGGTTAACCTGTAAAACCTTCAATGCTGTTCGTCTAATGGCAGGGAAATCAGTCGATTCTAGATGGGCAAGCGTGTCGTGCATTTATTCCGCCGTAAAGTAAATATCGCCATAATACGCTGTTGCTTTGCCTTTGGTGTCATCGGTATCGGTCATAATGGCAACTGCGTCGATGTATTGTATATCTTCACCGGTTAATTGCTTAAAGTCAGTGCGAATATTACGCTTTTCAGAAATCCACGTTCCGGTTTTGTCTGCTGATGACCGCACGGCAATCATCATGGCATGATCGCCAGCATAAGGATTAGGCCACGTCTTGTCTTTTGGTGAGGTGCTTGCCCACACATAATTAATGGCTTTGGTGTTCCAGAACACCAGCCCGCCACTTTTGACGACGTAAACACGGGCGGCAAAATCATCGCCTGCTTTGGCTTGCTCATCAATGTTACCTAAGCGATTCTCGATGCGCCAACGCCAGTTCATGATCGGCGTTATTTGCAGATCAATCCGTTGTTCATGGAATAAACCCGATGCAGCGGCATTGCTGTCGGCTTTCAATACTTGCGAACCTGTTAGCTTGCTGATTTGATATTGGGTTTGTCCTTTAAACTCTTTCGTTTTCCAACCCGTCAACGATCCCGTAGAAAAATGACTAATCTGCAACTTATTTAGTGCTTGTTGTTCAGCGAGTGCATTTGTAGCCACCATCAACAAACATACACTGAGCAACCTTACGTTTTCACGACATATAGCAAGCATTCGTACTCATCCTTATCCAAAGCTATTGATTCGACAGTCTAATATTAAAAGCGTTCGATCCGAATCATTAAGGTAACCGCTTAAGGAATACCGTACACACGGTTATTGTCGATAAATCAGGATAAGCTAAAAACAGCGACAAACCAAATAAAACCAGGATTACCCTAGTTTATTTTCGATGATGATATATAATGCCGTCCTCATCAACGTTATCGATGCCTCGGTGGCGAAATTGGTAGACGCAAGGGACTTAAAATCCCTCGTTCGTAAGGACGTGCCGGTTCGACTCCGGCCCGAGGCACCAATCATTAATACATTAGAAATTAATAATTCTTCTGTACCTATCTGTAAAATTGCTGAACGAGTCCAGGGCGTGCTTAGGGTGAAATCGTCTGATTTCAATCCTTGAGTATTGACCGTTTGGTTTCAAAAATATAACTCCCGACCTTACTCCTAGTTAATGCCCATCTTACCCAGCGCATAGCACAGCCGCAGGTAAGCATAGGTTTGTTTATGTTCATCGAAAAGCTGACGTTAAGAAGAGTACTTCTTCTTGCGGATTTTTATCGCTTATAGTGGCCTTTTTACCCACACACTTGAGTCCTAGAAGGATTAAAAGGCACTAGCAGTGACCTTCCCAAACCTGAAAAATAATACGCGCTTTTCCAGTGATTATTTGATTTAGATCAATTCACCAGCAAGCTGACTAGCTGACAATAGCTACACCCTGTGGGGTTAGACCAATTCCTTGGTGTCAGTGGTAACTGATGAGGGATATTACTTTAAATCACGAGCGAGAAACACGATGAACATTATTAGTAAATTATTCATACTGATTATTTCTATTGCTGCACTTGGTGGCTGTATTGACCAAGATCAGGGCAAAATGCAGGGCGGTAAAGCAGCGACTGAGGTCACAAAATAATGATCTAGATCTGCCCAAACATTCACAAGCCAGGGATTGGCAAGTGATTACCCGTGCGTATTAGCGAGATGGACTAGCTGCTCGCTGAAAAATGTTTAGGTAGACACGGTTCAACGATTGCTTTTAGCACGTCCAGCTTGTTGATTTGCACACTGCGTTGTTTGACGGTAATGATGCCAGTTTTGCTAAGGTCTGTTAGTTGTCGGCTGACGGTCTCTATAGTAAGACCTAAAAAATTGGCGATGTCGTGGCGACGCATGGATAAGTTGAAGTTCGTGCTAGAAAAGCCCAACGAGTGATAGCGGGTGGATAACATCAACAAAAAGGTCGCCATTTTTTCTTGTGCACTGCGGTTGCCGAGCAGAACGATATGGTTATGTTCGGAGAGAATTTCTCTACCGATAATGTGCATAAGCTGTGCCTGTAAGCTGGGTATTTTGCTGCATAACTCATGCAGTCTGGGTAGTGGCACTTCACATACTGTTGCCGTTTCCAGTGCTACGACGGAACAGTGGAAACGACCGTTCTGCAAGGCATCTAAACCCATCAACTCGCCGGGCAAGTAAAAGCCTATGGTTTGTTCAATGCCGTCAGCATCTGAGACAAAGCTGCGAAATGAACCTGATTTGACGATAAATACGCTTTGTGCCTGACCCGCTTGTCGGTACAAATAGTCATCTATTTTTACCGGAAGTTTGCGTTTGACTATGGTTTCTAGCCGAGAAACTTCTTCCGGCGTGAGTCCGTTCGGAAGGCAAAGATCAGCGATTCTGCAATGCAGACAATCTACTTTGTGGAAAATTGATTCCATCGTATTAATCCAATATTGGGTTATGTCTCGTTATCGACAGCTCGGTTTTTTTATTCATAGTCACCAAATATACAGAATTGTTTGTATTTCAATACTATAGGATTTGGCAAATGGGTATTCCTTATTACACAAACAACCACGCATCTTGGCAAGACAGCCTTATGAAACCTGATTTTGAATCAGCAAAAATGAGCAAACAGTTTACCAAAATTGTGCCTAACACGAGCAAAAACCATAAATCTTCAATAAAAACCAATACTCGTCAAAAACGAAAACCGACTCTATCTAAACCGTTAAAACACCAAATTGATAGCATCTCTCGCCAGCAATGGATTTCCGATGCCGCTTACTATAAAGCCGAAGCAAGCGGTTTTAACCCCGATTTTAAACTCACCCATTGGTTAGAGGCCGAGCAAGACTATATTGAGATGTTGGTGGATTTGTTTTTATCGGTATTCAGGGAAGACGACTCTATGTCCATAACGGGTTTAAGAGAACTTGCGAAAACCATAGGCATGTACAAACCGGAATGTATTGTCTCAGAGCCAGAGTTAATTCGCTTAATTCAAGCAGCCAGCCATCACCGCCCTTGTTTTAGGACTAAACCCGGCGAATTGTGTAAAGACCAAGTTGGTTGCCAATGGGAAACTGAATGTCAAAAACTCGTGGCTGAATGGCGACGTTGATGTCTGCTGTGTATGGCTGTACGTAGCTTCTTTTTTTCAGAAAAACACCAAATCAAGCCACCAATATCTTGTTAAGGGCATTCTGCCAATCATTCTCAAACACCATCTGAAAAGCTATTTTGTCCTTGCAATTTACCAGTTCCAATTCACCTTTGGGCTTAATATCGCTTGTTAGAACAGCATTGATTGTGTTGAATAACTTTTCCTTGTATCCAGTATCCTCGCTACCCTTCAAATGTTCGCCTTTGGATTCTATAAAATACAGCCGTTCCACTCCATCCTTACCCGCTTCCAGTTTTACCAGAAAATCAGGGTATATTTTTTCGCGCTTCCAACCTTGTATAGAATATTCTGTTCCTTTTACTGCCAGCCTGTGCCACCATTCCACAACGTCTTTATTGTTGATAGCGAGTGCTATAGGTTTTTCCAGCCCGTTAAAATTAGAAAAATATTGCGGCTGGAATAGGCTTTTGTCTAAAGTTACGGCGGTCTCGTTTATGTTGCGCTGCACCTCTATTTGTTCTGCCATTTGCCAGTTCAAATTCAAAAATGGCTCGGCAAGCAAGCGCAAAAAAACGATGCCATCATCCAGCTTGCGCCTAAAAATTATCTCAGATTGTTCAAGCATCCAACGGTAACAATCCTTTTTGATTTCCTCGACTATGAACACAGAATTAAGGGCTATTTTGGCTTCGCTTATGCTATTTCCACGAAGCTCAGATAGAAGTTTCTCAATAATTCTATAGGCTTGCCATGCGTTAGGTACTTTTTCCATTAACTGGCTAACCATCAAGGTAATACTGATTTCGTTGGTGATTTTTTCTGATTGTCTTTGTCCCGTTAAAAAATCAAGTTGCCCTGATTCTTCCTTTTTCCAGTCTACAGTTAGCCCCTGATAATCCATCTCATCTTTATCTGCAAGGGTGGTGGTTTCCAACTGATTGAAACTGTAATTGTCCCATTCAATATCGCCTAAAATATCCGCGTAATAATCAAACTGGGCGGGTTTCCCGTTGCGGATCACATTGAGCGAAGGCAAGAAAATCTTTGTGCCTTCATATTTCCCCAACCGCTTTAAAGTTACTTTTTCTTTGCCCGTTGCCCCGCCACCGCCTGTCACTATCTGGTCGGACACGTCCCCTAAGCCTTCATCTTCCAACCCTTGTTTAATGCCTTCCGCCGCACTGTTGACATCCGCATTGTCACAGTAAACATAGCATTGGTTTAAGGCGGGAATAGACGTTTCAAGCGCATGTGGCTGTCGTAAGACCCTGCCAATAAACTGAGTGAGCGCAGTTTTCCCTTTGGTATTGGATAAAATCGCCAATACATAAGCAAATGAACAATCCCAGCCTTCTTTAAGCGCGTCTTTAGTGATGATATAGCGCACTGGGCAAAGCTTATCGAAAAGGTCATCATCACGCATTTCGTTCTTTTCTGATAACTTGATGCGAATTTCCCGTTCCAACACGTTCAAGTTTTTAATGAGATAAGTTTTTATCGCCTCCACATGGTCAAAGGCTTGCCCCTGCTTTTTCGGTTCGGCTTTAATCACCATAATGGGGCGGATATACCGACCTTCATCGGCTTGATATTGCTCTGCCGATTTATTGAGTTCAATGATTTTCTGGTGTGCCTGATTAAGCGTGTGCTGCCAGTTTGCTTCGCCATAAGAGGTGACATTGATGGGCAATTTTATCATCTGCTCTTTTTTCAATTCTTGTCCGCCCACATTAACCAGTACATTGCTGTGGTCTTTGGGCGTTGCTGAAAGCTCCACAATAAACGAGGTATTAAAGGAGTTGACGGTATCCTGTGCCAGCTTAGTTGCGCCTTTATGGCCTTCGTCAAAGATAGCGATTGGGCGCAACAAGCGCATGACATTGCCCAGTGAGTGTTTAATGGATATTCCCGTGATAACATTCGGTTCATTATCAAAAATATCTGCTGGGTCAAGATTAGGGACTGCTGAATGCAGGGTGTTATTGGCGTTATAATCATCCAGCGGCGGAAAGAAGCTTTCAAAACGCCCACTATCTTTGAACATTTTCAGGGCATCTTTATTGTTGCAATTACTCGCTTGCAGCATTAGCAACATAATACAAAGGTTATCCGCCACATCTTGTGCGGTAAATTTATCCTGCTTTTCTAAGATCATCGTCCTGCCACCGCTTGCCCTGTCCAACATCTGTCGGTAAGGGTGTTCCTTATTGCGTAACTGTTTGCTGGTTTGGGTGTAGATAGTTTCGCTTGGCACAATCCAAAGCACAAAGCCGTTATTACGCTTGAAATAATCTTGATTTATGCGCTGGATAGCTGCGGTTGCCAGTAAGGTTTTGCCGCCGCCAGTTGGCACTTTGAAGCAGATATTGGGAATGTTGCGCCCCATCCCATCAAGACGCACGGTATAGTTAGAACGATAAACCGCCTTCTTTGCTTTTAGGGATTCCCAGGCAAGCTGGCAATAGTCGGATTTTTCAGGTGATACGGCAGCCTTGCCCTTATGTTTTTGAAACTCAAAATAATCCTGCTTTTCGGCTTTCTGCGTTTTTAATTCGTCAAGGTAGCTGTCCAGATAGTCCAATACCTTGATTTGATAGTCTTTGAATTCCATAATGAAAACACGCTAGAAAGTTAAATTAGGTAGTTGGAGTACAAGCCTTGGCTTGTTCTAGCTTTAAACAGCACAAACCTAGGTTTGTACTCCGAATTATCAAACAGAACACTAACGAAAACAGCTTGCTAAGCCCCCACAACTTTATGAATGCTGTATGGTAATTGGCAAAAGGTGATGTTTTGGGCGGAGAGTTCTTTTTGTCCCATATATTTAGCCGTGGCGAAAACCAGCTTTTCCTTTTTGCTGTTGCGGGCGGCTATCGCTTTTAGTTTGATGTCATTCAGTGCGGAATCATTGCCGCGTAAAAAGGCAACATCGGGTTTATAAATCAAATAGACTTGAGCCGGACGGGGCATGTTGCCCCGTTCGTAGGGTTTCGACGTGGTTCAGCAACGACACCGTCGGCAAAACGTGAGTGACGGGGTAACATACCCCGTCACGCGTTCATTACGATTCCTTAACTCTCTGATGTTGTATTTACCAATTTTATCTAATAAATTAAGGTCGTTATTTTCTTCATCTTTAATTAGTTCACCAAAGTCTACGTCTAAAGTTTTGGCATACAATAATAGATATTCATGAGTTTTTGCGATTTGGTTATACGTCTGTCCACGACTATTGGCTCTAATTATTACTTGTGAATAAAAGTTTTCTTCACCAAAAATATCATCCATCACTGCCCGTAAGTAATGCATCTCGTTATCATCAATACTGACAAAAATAACCCCATCATCTGCCAACAGCTCATGCAGTAACTTAAGGCGAGGGTACATCATGCACAGCCATTTGTCGTGGCGTTCCATATCTTCCTTGTCTACGGGGTTGGCGTTTTTCTTGAGCCATTCCTTCATCAACGGCGAATTGACGTTATCGTTATAACACCAACCCTCATTACCCGTGTTATACGGCGGGTCGATATAAACGCACTTGATCTTGCCCGCATAGTGCGGCATCAGGGCTTTTAGCGCGTGCAGGTTGTCGCCGTGAATAATCAGGTTATCATCCAGGCTGGGCTTCTTGCCATTGGCGGAAAGAGACTTTTTGCTGTCAACCAACAATTCCCGAAACGGCACGGAATGATGGTGGGAATAAATAGACTGCTTTCCCTTAAATTCTAATGTCGGCATGATATGGTCCTGATAGTTTTGTTATTCTTCAAGTTTATTCTTCCCATAAAGTCAGGTGCGAGGCACTCTCGTTTTAATGCAGGTATGCGTGTAATGTCGGTGCTACTTCGTGAGCAACGATATTGCTTGTGCGGATTTAGCTGAGTTTGATGAATATATCGAGAGCTTTAGCAGTATTGTAAATATGGGTGGGTAAGCCTCAACAACACCCAAGGCTTTGACAGACCACTAATCCATGCGAAAACAGCAATAACTTTCTAAAGTGTACCCGTAATTGATTTAATTGGTCGGGACGAGAGGATTTGAACCTCCGACCCCTTGCACCCCATATAGGTTAATGATTGTGTAATCTGGTTTAATGATGTTTCTCTTAATGATTTATATTAATATATTTCAGCTAGTTATTTATTTTTATTGTCCAACTAGATACAATGCAATCCGGCTAAATACAGTTATTTTGCTATCCCGAATGCTATCCCGATATAATTAAGCTAATTCATTGGTTTTTTAAAACATAATTAAATTTTCAAAAGCATATAGAGTTCCAAAATGGCTATCAACAGAATAAAACCACTGTCTTTTAAGCACTTGAAGCCTAGCGACAAAGAACAATTAATACCAGACGGTGGTAATTTGTATGCGAGGGTTAGACCTATAAAAGACGGTGGAGCTATCTCCTTTCGTTTCTATTACCGTTTTGAAGGAAAACAAAAATGGCTGACTCTAAAAGCTAGTGATTTACCCGAAGCACGAGCAGAACGTGATCTTTATTCGCAAATGCTAAAAGACGGCATCGACCCTAACCTTGAGGCAAAACTCCAAAAAGAGCGTGTTCGGAAACAACAGCTTGATGAACAAGAAGCCTTAACAAAACTGGAAGCACGAGTAACTGTTCGTGGCTTATTTATCCGGTGGCTTGATACCGAATTAACCCATCGCAAGGATGTTAAGGAAGTGTCGAGAATGTTTGAAAAGGACGTATTGCCAATTTTGGGCGAATTGTTTGTTGAAGATGTGCGTAAAGGCCACATAACTCAAGTCACAGATGCTTTATTGAAGCGTGGTGTTAAGCGCATGGCAAAAATGATACTTGCCCTTATGCGACAAATGTTCCGGTTTGCAGTTGACCGTGGCATTATCGAGTTTGACCCGACCGCCAGTATCCGTAAAGCCAAAATTGGCGGCAAGGACGTAGAGCGTGATAGGGTTTTAAACGAGCTTGAAATAAGGGCATTAGCACGTCAATTACCAGACGCGCATTTATTGAAATCTACCGAATGTGCTATCTGGATTGCCTTATCTACCCTTTGTCGCATCGGTGAGCTATCCAAAGCTAAGTTTTCAGATATTAATTTTGGCTTGAAGACCTGGACGATACCAGCAACAAATAGCAAAAATGGCAAGGCACATACGATTTGTTTATCCGATTTTACGCTGGCTCAATTCAAGCAGTTAAAACTGATTGCCCAAAGTGAAACCTGGATTTTCCCGAATCGTAACCATTCAAGTCATGTTTGCGATAAATCAATTACGGTTCAAATTACTGGCAGACAAAACACAAATATACTTAGCAACCGCTCTAAAGATTCTCAAGCCTTGGTTTTAATGGGCGGTAAGTGGACACCGCATGATTTAAGGCGAACAGGGGCTACGATTATGGGCAATTTGAAAGTTGCGCCCGATGTGATTGAAAAATGCCTTAACCATACCGAGGAAAACAAAATCAAGCGTATCTACCAGCGGCAAGAATTAAAAGTAGAACAGGCCGACGCATGGCGCGTGTTAGGTGAACGCTTAGATTTGCTGTTAAGTATGGATAGCTCAAATGTCGTTTTGATGCACAATCATTAACCGATCTTAGTCCCAACTTTTGCCTTCCTCCGCCAACTAAAGGGCAAAGAGCAGTAAGGGATCAAGTGAAAGGAAGTTAACGGAAAAGGGCTTACCCTGAAAGGGCAATGAACTAAATGGCTACAGCCTTACTCCCGCTGGTTGTTAGCAAGTTGGCCGAATCGGGTAAAGCCTAAGCCATTAATGGAATAATGCAATTTCTATCATTGTGACGTGGGCTATTTACTTGCGTACTCACCCGCCAAGCGGTCATTTCATCCGCTGGATATTGGGCAAGTAAGGTCTGCAAGCCCTGTTTGTTGGTGTTGGCGGTATCCAGCCAAGTATCCCATGTTTCCGGCGGCAGGATCACGGGCATCCGGTCAAGGATGGGTTGCATGAGTTCATTGCCTGATGTCACGATGATGGTACAGGATTCTATCTCGCTGCCGTCGCTACCTTGCCAGTGTTCCCATAAGCCAGCCAAAGCCATCGGCTCTTGGCTGTTCAGGCTGATGTACCACGGTTGCTTAGTTTTACTATTAGAGATTTCCTGCCATTCAAAATAACCATCGGCGGGTATCAAGCAACGGCGGTGCTGGAAGGCTGACCTAAAGGACGGTTTCTCAGCAACTGTATCCGCCCGTGCGTTGATGGTGCTGTAGCCAATCTTAATGTCTTTCGCCCAACTGGGGATAAGTCCCCATTTCGCCAGGGCAAACAAGCGGTGGCCTTGTTCGTTCCTGATTATTGGGATGGCTTGTGAAGGGGCGACGTTATAACTGGGCTGCAATTCCAGCAGGTTTTCGGTCTGGAACTTCTTGGCTAGGGCTATCGGGTCAGTGTAAAGGGCGAATCGTCCACACATAAAAAATAACTCTCGTTAAATCATTGGCTTTGGTTTTCGGCAAAAATAACAAGAACTAATACAGAACATAATGGTTTATAGTATAGCCCTTATCGTACCTTGTTGGACTGACTTATGCCGCATTACATCACTCCCTTATTCAATGCCCCCCTTAAGTTGCCCTTGTTCAGTTGCAGTGTAGCCGCTGGCTTTGCGTCCCCTGCCGATGACCATCTGGAAGCCGAATTAAACCTCAACGAATACCTGATTGCCCACCCTTCGGAAACTTTCTTTGTGAGGGCGAAGGGTGATTCCATGCAACAAGCGGGTATCTTCGACAAAGACTTGTTGATTGTAGACCGTTCCCTTACGCCCAAAGACAACGACATCGTGATTGCGGCAGTGGCGGGGCAACTGACAGTAAAACGGTTAGTGGTTAAGCGTGGTGAACCGTGGTTATTTCCGGCGAACCCTAACTATAAGCCAATACCCATCAAGGAAGGCTCGGAACTGCATGTGTGGGGTGTGGTTGTCCATGCCATCCATAAGGTCAGCAATATTTAGTAATCATCCATGATCGCCTTGGTTGATTGCAATAATTTCTATGTAAGCTGTGAACGGGTGTTCCAGCCTTCTCTGGAAGGCAAGCCCGTGGGCATCCTCAGCAACAATGACGGTTGCATCATCGCTAGAAGTGAGGAAATTAAACGGTTAGGCGTGGCAATGGGTACGCCTTATTTCAAGATTCCCGATCTCATTAAACAACACAATATCCAAATCCTGTCCTCAAACTATGCGCTGTATGGCGATATGTCCCGCCGTGTCATGCAAGTGTTGGGCAGGTTTACCCCGACTATGGAAGTCTATTCGATAGATGAAAGCTTCCTGGATTTATCCGGCTTCTCGCTAGACTTGACCGCTTACGGCAACACAATAGCCAAGACCGTCAAGCAAGGAACGGGCATTCCGGTTTCCATCGGCATTGCCCCAACGAAGACACTGGCAAAGCTGGCGAACAAGTTGGCAAAGAAAGGCATAGCGGGTAACGGTTCGGTGTTTGTTTGGGATACCCTTGCCGAACCGGATAAGCTACTGGCAACGATCCCCGTCAAGGAATTGTGGGGCATTTCATCCGGCTTAGGTAAACGCTTAAACCAGTTAAGGATTGATAATGTCCTGGCAGTGAAACAAGCTAACATCCAACTAATCCGCAAAAAGTTTGGTGTGGTGGTGGAACGGATGGTGAGGGAGTTAAACGAAATCCCCTGTATTCCGCTGGAAATGATCGCGCCTAAGCGAAAGCAAATCCTCACGTCCCGCAGCTTTGGCACACGCTTAAGCACTTTGCCGGAATTACGGGCGGCGGTGTCGGTGTTTGCCACCCGCAGCGCGGAAAAGCTACGCTCACAAAACCTTTGCACCCAAACCTTATGCGTGTTCATCCATACCAGCCCGTTTGCGCTCGACAAGCCGTCTTATAACAACGCCATCACGATAAGCCTAGACCAGCCCACCCAAGATACGGGCATATTGATCCGTTATGCCCTGGCGGGATTGGAGCGGATATTCAGGACAGGGTATGAATACCAACGGGCGGGGGTGATGCTGCCCGACCTGATGCCCAACGGCTTACGGCAATTAAGCTTATTTGACGACGATGCAGGCCAAAACCCAAAATCAGAACGCCTAATGACGGTGCTGGATGCCATCAACCACGCCCACGGCAAGCATTCTATCCGCTATGCCAGCCAAGGCTTAAGTGCAAGGTGGCAAATGCGGCAACAGTTGAAGTCACCTGCTTATACGACAAGGTGGGAGTGTTTGCCCATAGCTACGATTTGTTAGCTGAATAAACAAGTTGTCACCAGTTTTATAATCCTCGCTTTACCCGCTTTTTTCTTAACCACGAATGCAATACAGCATTATTTTGGTAAACGGTTTCATCCTGCCAGACTAGCTATTTTGATAAAGTTGCATACCTCTTTAATGTATTAAAGCCCCAAAAATAGTAATTTATTGCTATTCTTCAACCGATGTTTAGCGTTTAATAGCGAAAAAAACCAGCCCATAACCCTGCGTATCTAGGTGTAAGCGGCATACAAGAATAAAAAAATGGCCGACAACTACGACGATTACAACCGTGAAGAACTGATTCGTGAGTTGCGTTTGCGTGACCGCAGGCCGCGTTTTGGGCTGGTTTGGGAACGCAAGGAAATTGAACACGAAAAGGCGGTGAACGATGATTTTGTCACCTTGGATTTTGTTCCCGCCTTATCCTGTGGCGAAGCCCCTTACCGTAACCTGATTATCGAAGGCGACAATTTTGATGCCTTGCGCTATCTACGAATGACCCATGCAGGTAAGGTGAAGTGCATCTATATCGATCCCCCTTACAACACAGGCAACCGCGATTTTATCTACAACGACCGCTTTGTGGACAAGGACGACACTTACCGCCATTCCAAGTGGCTAGAATTTATGAACCGCCGCTTGCAATTGGCGCGGGATTTATTGACTGAAGATGGGGTGATCTTCGTGTCCATAGGTGAAGACGAACAAGCTCGTTTGACTTTGCTTATGGATCAAGTATTTGCTGGCTTAAAAATGGGAACATTTATTTGGCGTCGTCGTAGTGGCGCACAAGATGCGAAAGAGCGTTTTCAAAGCGTGGATCATGAATACGTATTAGCCTATGGAATGCCTTTATTTCGCTTTGGTGGAACAGCCAAGAATGTTGATGACTATAGCAATCCAGACAGCGATCCTCGTGGTGATTGGGTTAGTGGCGATTTGAATCAAGGCAAAACCATGAAACAACGCCCTGATGCTTTTTATCCTATCTGTAACCCAGCGTCGGATATTTGGTATCCCTGTGACTCGGATAGTGTTTGGCGATTTGCGAGTAAATCCAAACTAACCGAAAAAAAGAAAATCCGCACTAAGCCGATTGAAGTTTTGATCGATGAGGGACGCTTAC
>NZ_CBAROL010000037.1:0-22469 GCF_964779595.1 Methyloglobulus sp. | reverse complement strand
ACCTTTTTCAGTGACTAACTTAACGGCATCTTGTTTAAACTCTAATGTGAATTTAGGATTGGGGCGCTTTGTTTGATTATTCATGTTCACCTCTTATGACATTATAAATCTGTCTCTAGAAGTGTCCGGTTTAATTAAATCATTACACCGACAATTGGATCTGCTCAACTAACCAGTAAATGTGTTCATTGTCAGCGGCTGCTTTCACTGGAATAGGTTGTATTTTTTGTTCGCAAATAATGTGGTTCTTGGGCGATGTTTGCAGGCTGTTTGCAAAAAATGTGGGTTCATTCGCAATTAATTCGGGTCGAATGAGGCGGATATTCTCAAATAATTCGAGCCGAAAAAGCGGATGTTTGCAGGTTTTACGGATTATGTTCGCAGGCTACTACAGCTATCCGTTGGTTTTCAGCTTCGGCAATCAAGGCTGGCGTGATGATTTGCCAGTGCGGAATCGAAAAAGCAGCTACTCAAAAGACTGCCAAAATGGATAGGACAAATCGTAATTTGGTGGTGTTATACCATCCCAATAAGTTCTCATTGTTACCTTCTCCAAAAGGAGAAGGCCAGGATGAGGGGTTTATATAGCAACTTTTTGGGATTGGTATTAATTATGGACATCAAGACCTCGCCTATAAAATTGGTTGTCATTATCGCTGGTCATCACGAAGGCGTACCGCCTTGGGCAGTAAGCCAACATAATATCCAAGGTCAGCTCTGGTTAAGGTGCAATTACCCAGTAAACTTTTGCTAGCAGGGGAGTACGGGCAAAAATATAAAGTGGCTGACCCGATTTTGCCGCCACTGCCAAAAAACGCTGTTTGATCAGCTATAACCACCAAATCGCCGCTAATGCCGAACGTATCCCCATACCAGTGTATTACAATCGCAAGCGGTCTCATTCTAAACTGGGCTATCTCAGCCCCGTTGCGTTTGGACAAGGAGAAAATGAAACTAAAAAAGTCGCTCAGTGGAGTGTCCGTGAACTCTGGGCAAGATCACATTGAAATGTCCTACTGATTTTTTGGGATAAAAAAAAGTATAATGGTTTCATTTTTAAGATAAGGTGGAAAAAAGTGCTAGGAGTTATACAAAGTTACGATCCTGAAACCGAAGCTGGAGCAATAAGCACCGGTAAAGAGTTGCTTCAATTTGTGATAAGTGATTGGATTGCAGGCGCACCGCCTGAGCAAGGCGATCAAGTGACGTTTGATCTCAGAGGTGTAAAACCTTGTAATATCAACCTCTATGTTGCTAATCTCAATAAGGGCGAGGCGGTCAAGTACAAATACCTTGCAATTTTGTTAGCGATTATCACTGGTTGGGCAGGGGGACATAGGCTATATTTAGGATTTTATCGACTGGCTATTATCCAGTTTTCAATCACCGCTTTGCTCATAGTAGCTGGTTTACCGGGTTATATATTGTTGTGGAGCTTTGTTGACGCACTGCTATTGTTTGGTGGTCATATCGACAAAGATGCTCAAGGGCGACCCTTGAAGTAACAAATCGTAACAGTGATAGGGTAAACAAAAAGGGCTTTGTGAGTAATCACAAAGCCCTTTTGCTCAAACGGGATGTCGCTTATTTAGGTACAACATTCGCGGCGGTTAAGCCTTTTGGCCCGGTTTCAATGTCAAAACTGACGGACTGCCCTTCGGTCAAGGTTTTGAAGCCTCCTCCCTGAATCACAGAATGATGAACAAAAACATCCTCACCACCTTCAGAAGGGGCAATAAATCCAAAACCTTTGGTATTGTTAAACCACTTTACAGTGCCTGTGGCCATAATGAAAACTCCTAAATTAAAAACTAACGGTTAACACAGAACGACAACATTGATAACCGAGCAACCATTTATAGCGGTCATACGTGAATTCAACATCCCATTTCTGATCGGGCGGTATTGTACTGATATTTTTCGCTAGATGCTATCTATTGAACGATTTTATACAAACCATCTAAAACTAATGAATTCGGGCTGACAATTCCGACCACCGTGCGGTTCTCGATGACCGGCGCACGAACCAGATTATAATCGGCGAATAAACGCGAACAATAACGGATGTCCATCTCTGGATGCACCGAAATAACGGGTTTGCTCATGATTTCATAGACATTGACCCGATCCGGCGCACGGTCTTTCGCCAGGACGTGCCGGGCAATATCCCCAGACGTAATCAAGCCGTATTCATCATCCTCATGGCGTTTGTTGACTATCAGGACGGCTGTTTTCAGGGATTTCATTTTTTTTAGCGCATCATCGACGGTAGCTATGCCGTCTATCGTGCCAAAATCGGTTTTCATGACATCCTTTACTCGGATGACAGTGCGGTTTTCGATCATAATTTATCCTCAAGTTCTTCGGTTAGTTTTTCAACCTGGTGCATCACGCCGATAGCGTCTTCAACGTCAATTTGGAAAGCGATACCCGTGCCGGGTTTGCTGTCAAATTCGCCCGCCTTGGCGATGGTTTCCAGGATATGGCGGCTGAGGCGTTCTTCAACCAGGAATAGCAATACGTCGCGTTGTGTATCCAAGGTCAGGCCGAAAAAGGTTTTTGATTGCTTGATGCCCTCGCCACGGGCATGGTTGATGACGGTTGCGCCTTTTGCGCCATTAGCGCGGGCGGTATCCAGCACCAGATCAGTCTTGTCGTCTTCGACGAAGGTAATGATTAATTTAAAGTGCATAGCGTTCTCTAATGTTTTGAAGAAAGATTGCGTTTATTCAGCCAATGGGCAATTTGTGCGTAACCTAGTACGGCAATAATCGGAAACAGGCTGGCAAAGGCAATTAAGCCAAAGCCATCCAATACAGGGTTACGACCAGGTATTGCTTGGGCTAAACCTAATCCTAATGCCGTGACCAGCGGCACGGTGACCATGGATGTCGTCACTCCACCCGAGTCATAAGCCAGCCCAATAATCATTTTAGGTGCAAACAGGGTTTGTATCATCACGATGACATAACCACCGACTATAAAATAATAAAGCCCTGTTCCTGTGACAATACGGAAAGTCCCCAAGGCTAAACCAAAACCAACACCAATGGCAACCGCAATGCGTAATCCCCAAGGACGGATAGCGCCGCCGGAAATTTCTTCGGCTTTAAGGGCAACAGCGAGCAAAGCAGGTTCGGCTAATGCCGTAGCAAAACCAATGCTGGCGGCAAAAACATAGACCCAAATATAAGTTTGCCAGATTACGGTTTGGGCGAGTGGATTAATGCCTAAAAACTCCGGCGTGGTCAACTGAGATGCCATTAAGCTACCCAGCGGAAATAAGGCCATGTCCAGGCCTTCCAGAAAAAACACAATGCCCAGTAAAACATACAAAAAACCTACCAGCGTTTTTTTGAGGTGGGGTAGGGGGCGACGAATAACGAATAGCTGAAAACCGATGATGGTGGCGGCAATAGGCAGAATATCCCTGCAAGTTTGCAGGAGCTTCAATGCAAAATGCACGAGCCATTCAATCATATAAGCATTCCGTACGCCATGACAAAAACCATCGGAGTCAATGATGCAAAGACGACCAGCCCGAAACCGTCAGTCATCGGGTTGCGGCCTTTAATGGCAGTGGCAAGGCCTACGCCTAACGCCGTCACCAACGGCACGGTAATGGTCGAGGTGGCGATTCCGCCAGCATCGTACGCTATGCCAATGATCTCTGCTGGTGCAAAAGGTGTCATGAGTGCCACGCAGCCATAAGCGCAGAAAACTGGGTAATACACAGGCCAGCCACGGATAATCCTAAATACGCCAATTAAAATAGCAAAGCCAACGGACAGGGCGACGGTAATACGTAACCCCAAAGCATAACTATCCCTGGCTGTTTGAGTTTGTTCAATAATATTGCCTGTACTGGCTATGTTTGCCGCTTTTTCGGCAACGGCAATCAAGGCTGGTTCAGCAACCGCAGTGCCAAAACCCAGGCAAAATGCAAAAGCCAATAGCCAGAGCAAACTACCTTTGCGGGCAAATGAGTATGCCATCGACTCGCCAAGCGGAAACAGGCTTTGTTCCAGTCCTTGAATAAATAGAGTGAGTCCGAGAATAACAAAGAGTGTACCTACGATTAAGTTAATTACATCAGGAATAGATTGCCGGATAACCAGCACCTGAAAAATCAACACCACGGCAAGAATTGGAGCCAGATTCAGGAAACTGCTAACCAGCTGTTTGATAAAAGGGTTATTAAGCTTAAGCATCTATCAGATTGTTGGTAGCGAGATGATCTTTAATCTACCATTCTTTGGAGGAGTGGTAGCCTTTGTAATGCAAAGGCAAGCAGTGTTTACCGTTATAGCCGCTGATAATTGAATGCTATTAGCGTTTGGTGAAGACTAAACAAAAATCGAATTCATAAAAACTGAAATATGACCGATTTCTTCGCCACAAACGGAATGTTCCATCAAATAATCATGCCATTCAATGCTATAACCTAATGCTGATAACTTATCAAACGTTGATTTTCCCGCCTCTATAGCCACGACGGCATCAAGAATGCCATGCGCCATAAAAATGGGCGTTGTCTTACTGGGGATTGATGCTTCATAACTTAGCTGCGCTATCGTCGGCAAATAGGTGGAAAGTGCCAAAACACCGGCCATTTTTTGCGGATATCTAAGCCCGACATGCAAGGCAATCACCCCACCTTGAGAAAATCCTGCCAGCAAAATATTTTTCGCCAGTATACCTTTATCAATTTCTTTTTGAATCAGTTGATTAACGAGTTCTGCGGATTGATAAATTCCGGCAATATCGACGGTATGATCTTCCAAAGATATAGCCAAAATGTCATACCAAGCCCGCATTTTCATGTGATTGTTGATGGTCACGGATTTGATCGGCGCATTTGGAAAGATAAAATGGATATTCGCTTCCGCCGTTAAATTCAAACTGGGGACAATGCTTTCAAAATCGTGACCGTCCGCACCCAAGCCATGTAACCAGATAACTGAATAGGTGTGAGTTGAAGTGGGTGCAATATTGATGGTATTGAGTTCAGGTTGCATAAAGTGTCCGTATTATCGAAAGAGTTCGTGTTAAATATAGCCTACTACCAAGGATTTCCCTCAAATTTTGGTAGTTCAGGGTTCATCACATCCCAAGGTTGTGCATCTGCTACCCAAATATCTTTTTCCGGCGTGAAAGCACTGGGATCATCGAGCGTAACCGCCGATACCGGTCTAAACTGCGGAAAGCCACCATTTTTTACGAACAATGATGTGCCACACTCTGGGCAAAAAGCACGATGCATATTGTTACCGCTGGCAGCAATAGTGATAAATTCCTTATAGTTACCCGTTACGGTAAACCCAGATGTAGGTACGATAAAGATGGCTAAATGCGGTGCGCCTACCGATTTTTGGCAGGTTCGGCAATGACACAACGCTGTGCTAATCGGTTGTGCAAAAATTTCATATCTGACCTTGCCACATAAACAGCCGCCAGTCATCGGGAGTTTCATAAGTATCCTTTAATTATAAATGCCAACTTTAGGTGGCCTAGTGAAGTAAAAAGTTCAAACGGATTCATCGTAAGTAAAAATTCCAAAAACTATTTTAATTCAATAGCCTGTTAGATATTATCATTGATAAAAATCAAGCAGACGTTGTAATATGATGATTATATTAAACTCCACAGTATTTATGAAGCCTGAAAGCACAATAATAAAGCAACGCTATGAACGTATTGCACCGTTTTTTGATCTTCTTGAAGCACCGATGGAGGGTTTGTTTTTTAAGCCTTGGCGAGCAAGGCTGTGGGTTAAAGCGACAGGGCATCACATTCTGGAAGTCGGCGTTGGTACCGGTAAAAACTTTGATTATTACCCCAAAGATGTAAGGATCACCGCCATTGATTTCAGTCCAAAAATGCTGAAACAAGCTTCACAAACCAGAGATAGGAAGCACATTCAAGTAGAATTGGTCTTGATGGACGTGCAATCCTTACCTTATGCCGACAATAGCTTCGATACGGTTATCGCTTCCTTTGTGTTTTGCTCGGTACCTTTACCTATAAAAGGCTTAAAAGAACTGTATCGCGTATGCAAACCCGGTGGGCAGGTATTGCTACTTGAACATGTTATTAGCTCAAAACCCGTGTTTGCGTGGGCAATGAACATGCTCAATCCAATCGTCGTTAAACTATTGGGTGTCAATATCAATAGGAATACCGTTAAGAATGTCAAAGCCTGTGCCTTTTCAACGGTACGGATTGATGAGCGGTGCGGTGATATTCTCAAACTGATTGAAGCAAAAAAATGATTTTCCAAGATTACCTAAAATATTAGGTAAAATAGCACCCTGTTTTCAGACTAGCATAATCCGTGAATCCACACCTAGACGATTTAGTACAAACACCCATTCCCACTCGGCATGGCGAATTTATCCTGCACTATTACAGCAACAATATCGACGACAAGGAACATATCGCCTTGGTCAAAGGTGACGTTGCCAATAAGGAAAACATTCCAGTACGACTTCATTCCGAATGTTTTACCGGCGACGTGTTGGGTTCAAGACGCTGCGATTGCGGCGAGCAACTTGATATGGCGATGCAAATGATTAGCGAAGCAAACGCGGGAATTTTAATCTATTTACGCCAAGAAGGGCGCGGCATCGGTCTGCTGAAAAAGCTGCAAGCCTATAATTTACAAGATAAAGGCTTGGATACCGTCGATGCTAATATCCACCTAGGTCATCTCGCCGATGAGCGGGAATACAGTGTTGCCGCATTAATGCTGGAAAGTTTAGAAATTAAGTCCATACAATTGATTACCAACAACCCCAAAAAAATAGATTCTCTAAAAAAATTGGGTATTAACGTGGTTAAGCGGATTCCAATCGAAGTCGTCGCTCATAAAGATAACCTAGGTTATCTCAAGACCAAGGCCAAGAAAATGGCGCATATATTATTTGAGCCAAAGAAATAATTCAGAGATATTGATGTACTGAATGATGGGACGTGCATCGTTCCTCACTAACATCCTATGGTACAGATTCTGTATTGTTGAAGCACTTATTGCCACTTTCATATTTTTTGACGCTCGTTTCATTTGATTTTTTAGTGATTTTTTGTTTCCTGATAAGCCCCGAAATTCACTTAAGTAGATATACTGTGGGACAAGTGAGCGTATGAGCTAATCTAGCTAACCCACAATGAATAGGATTCTTCCCCATTGTTATGTATTCCCAAGGCGTAAAAAAAACCATTGTTGTCCGCCCAGTCGATAACACGAAAAGCAAGTCTGACGACATCCATCCCTTATTACAGCGCATATTTTCAGCTAGAGGAATCAAATCCACCGATGACCTGGATAGAACCTTAGATAAGTTGCCATCGCCGTGGTTGTTGTCAGGCATGGATAACATGGTGGCACATTTGATAACTGCTATTAAAGACCAGCAGCTTATCACCATCGTCGCGGATTTCGATGCCGATGGTGCGACTAGTTGTGCTGTCGCCATTAAAGGGTTGCAATTACTGGGGGCAGGGGAGGTAACATTTGTCGTCCCCAACCGTTTTGAATACGGCTACGGCCTGACACCGGAAATTGTTGAGTTGGTCAAGCAGCAAAAGCCGGATGTCATCATTACCGTCGATAATGGCATATCCAGTATAGACGGCGTAAAAGCGGCACAGGACGCAGGTATAAAAGTCCTAGTGACCGATCACCATCTGCCAGGACACGAATTGCCTGCCGCAGATGCGATTGTGAATCCTAATCTCCCACAAGATACCTTCCCCAGTAAGGCGCTAGCCGGTGTGGGCGTAATGTTTTATGTATTGCTGGCATTACGAAGCCGATTACGGGAACAGGAATGGTTCGATCAACAAAAAATACCAGAGCCGAATCTGGCGCAATTGCTCGATTATGTCGCCTTAGGTACGGTCGCCGATGTCGTCGCTTTGGACAAGGTTAATCGGATATTGGTTTATCAGGGTTTGATGAGGATACGCACAGGGCGTTGTCATCCGGGCTTGCAAGCACTGATTGAAATATCCGGTAGAAATCCGCTTACACTGGTTGCCGCAGATTTGGGCTTTGCCCTAGGGCCAAGATTGAATGCGGCAGGTCGTATGGACGATATGTCCTTGGGTATCCAATGTTTGTTGACGGACGATCCCGCGCTTGCCAAAACCATCGCATTGCAATTGGACGACCTGAATAACGACCGCAAAGACATCGAAGGACAAATGAAGCACGAAGCTCTGGCATTATTGGGCAGAATGAAAGCGTTGGATGAACACCATTTGCCTGCGGGTGTCTGTCTGTTTGATGAAAACTGGCATCAAGGCGTTATCGGTATTTTGGCATCGCGCATCAAAGACCAGTTGCATCGCCCCGTTATTGCGTTTGCACCTGCGGGAAAAGACTTGATTAAAGGCTCGGCGCGGTCAATTCCAGGTGTGCATATCCGCGATGTACTCAGTGATATTGCTGCAATTCATCCTAAACTGTTGAGCAAGTTTGGCGGTCACGCAATGGCAGCGGGGCTTAGTATCAATATGCACGATTATCCCGCTTTTGCTTTAGCATTTGACGAAATGGTCAGGAAACGGCTGGCAAACGTCGATCTGGAACAGAAAATCTGGTCGGATGGCGAGTTATCCGAACAAGATATGACACTTGAACTTGCCGAATTATTGCAAACCGCTGCCACGTGGGGACAAGAGTTTCCAGAGCCTGTGTTTCACGGAAATTTCGACGTTATTCAAGCGCGGATCGTTGGGCAGCAACATTTAAAGCTAGTTTTGAGGAAGCCTAACGGAGATCTATTGCTTGATGGCATCGCGTTTTTTGTCGATAAGCCTGAGCAATGGCTGGGTCTTAGGGTTTGCAATGTCGCATACAAATTGGATGTTAATGAATTCAGGGGGCAGCGTAACGTGCAATTGATGGTGCAGTATCTGGAGAAAGTTTCTTAATCGTTGACAAGCTACTTAATAATACTAATATAGTTTTATTAATGTTAACAATAGAAATTTTTCTTCACTTTATTGCTGAGAGCAGGATCATCTATGGACAAACTAACTGGCATGACCGTTTTTGTGCGCGTAGCGAAAGCCGGAAGTTTTGCTGGAGGTGCGCGCGAGCTGGGTATATCCAGGGCGATGGCGACCAAGCACATCATGCAGCTTGAAGGATCGCTAGGATCTAGGTTGTTTAACCGGACGACACGTAGCCTGAATTTGACCGACGTTGGTGCGTCTTATCTTGAACGCTGCCAGCAAGTGCTGCTCGATATTGAAGAAATGGAAGCCGCCGTCACCCACTTACAGACCGAACCCAGAGGCATCTTAAAAATAAGTGCGCCGCCTGTTATCGGCGCAACGCATATTACGCGTGCAGTCGTCGAATTTCTGAAAATTCATACAGACCTCAAGATTGATATTGTTTTGCAAGGCAGTCCTGGCGACTTGATTGACGAAGGTATTGATATCGCTATCTATTTAGGTGCGTTGGATGATACCAGCATGGTCGCCAGAAAGTTGGCGACTTCGCCGTTAGTTGTTTGTGCATCACCTGAATATTTGGATAAATACGGAATTCCAAAAACGCCGGAGGATTTGACTGACCATAGCTGCTTGGTCAATTGGGCGATTGCGCCACGGCATAAATGGCAGTTCAGGACAGAATCAGGGTTAAAAATAATTACCGTTTCTGGGCGAGTGCAGTCTAATGCCGCTCACTCGATCCGCATCTCTGCACTTAACGGCTTGGGTCTAGTTATGCTGCCTACTTATATCGTCGGTGGTGATATTGAAAAAGGTGCGCTTAAAGTGGTGTTGGATAATTATCTGCTCCCGCCATTAGACATTCATGCGGTTTATCCCCACAGGCGGTATTTGTCAGCCAAAGTAAGGGCATTCCTGGATTTTTTACAAGTGTGGTTGGAACCAAGAGCAGGCATGGCTAGTACAGAATAAAAAGGTATTACAAAAAAGTCTTGCTGTTTAAATACTCGTACCTGCGTTGCATCATAAGGGAGTAGGCTGTATCCTGCCATCATGCAAATACAACTGATTTCGGTAGGTAATCGAATGCCGTCCTGGGTGAAGACGGGCTATGATGACTACGCCAAACGTCTGCCACGAGAATGCGAGTTATTGCTAAGGGAGATTCCACTCGCACAACGGGGCAAAAACTGCGATGTGCCAAGAATAATAAAAGAAGAAGGTGAGCGAATGAATGCGGCAATCCCTGTTGGTTCACATATTGTTGCGTTGGATTTGTCTGGCAAATCAATGACTACGTCGGAACTAGCGCAAGCATTGCAGCGTTGGTTAGAAAGTGGCAAAAATATCGCCTTGTTGATCGGTGGCCCGGACGGCTTGGCAGATTCCGCCAAATCTAGGGCAGGGGAGTATTGGAGCTTATCGCCGCTTACTTTTCCGCATCCCTTGGTACGGATTATTGTCGCAGAACAACTTTACCGTGCTTGGAGCATTCTGCATAATCACCCTTATCATCGCTAATGTCAGCGCAAATCATCCTGGCCTCCGCCTCGCCACGGCGCAAAGAATTGCTGGCACAAATCAACGTAACTGTGCTCATCCATCCGGTTGATCTCGACGAAACACCTTTACCGAATGAGCAGCCGTTGGCGTATGTGCAACGAATAGCATCTGAAAAATCTGCCCTTTGTGCAGCCACATTAAACACCAAGTCTGCGGCTATACTTAATTCAGATTTGCCGGTCCTGGCGGCAGATACCGCTGTCGTTATAGATAATAGAATTTTGGGTAAGCCCAAAGATCAGAAAGACGGAATAACGATGCTATCGTTGTTATCAGGACGAACTCATCAAGTTTATACAGCACTTTCATTGCGCGGCACACAACACTGGCAAGCGGTAAGTATCACTGACGTAACATTTAGAAATCTTACGGAGGTCGAAATACTTGCCTATTGGAACACTGGAGAACCTTCCGATAAGGCAGGAGGCTATGCCATCCAAGGTCAGGCCAGCCTATTTGTAGCGTCGATTAATGGCAGTTATTCAGGTGTAATGGGCTTGCCATTATTTGAAACCGCAGAACTTTTGGCAAAGCAAGGAATCCATTTGTTATATGAGTGAAGAAATTTTGATCAATGTTACGCCGCCGGAAACCCGTGTAGCTGTCATTGAAAACGGCGTATTACAAGAGCTTATCATCGAACGCAGCCGCAGTCGGGGCTTGGTCGGCAATATTTATAAAGGCGAAGTGTGCCGGGTACTGCCAGGGATGCAAGCGGCATTTGTCGATATTGGGCTGGATAGGGCGGCGTTCTTACATCTGTCTGATTTATGTTCCAGGGATTTGGAAAAAAAAGGCTCAGAAAATATCGAAGCTTATCTGCATCAAGGTCAACACATTGTTGTTCAAGTCGTCAAAGACCCTTTAGGCACAAAAGGGCCGAGAATTACGACGGAACTTTCAATTCCTTCCCGATTTCAAGTCTATATGCCTTATTCTAGCAATTCCGGCGTGTCCCAGCGCATTGAATGCGATGAGGAACGTACCCGTTTAAAAACTTGCTTGGAAGCGTTTAGAAAACAGTACAAATGCGGAGGCTTTATAGCCAGGACAGCAGCAGAATGTGTAGAAGAAGCGGTTTTGATTGCGGATATGACGTTTTTATTAAAGCTGTGGGAATCCATATCCGCAAAGATTGCAGGGGCAAAAACTAAGGAATTCATTCATAAAGATTTACCGCTAAGTATTAGAACTTTAAGGGATTTATACAAGGAAGGCATTGAACGGGTTAGAGTTGATTCGAGAGAAACTTACCATCGTTTGATTGAGTTCGCAGAAATATTCGTACCTGAGATAGTGCCGGTCGTTGAACACTATACGGGCGAAGGCCCCTTATTTGACATTTACAATGTTGAAGATGAAATCCAAAAAGCCTTGGATCGCAAGGTCAGTCTGAAATCAGGTGGGCATTTGGTATTCGACCAAACTGAGTCGATGACCACGGTGGATGTCAATACCGGCGGTTATGTCGGTGGCAAAAACCTGGAGGAAACCATCTTCAAGACCAACCTTGAAGCAGCTCAGACGATTTCACGGCAGCTCAGGTTAAGGAATCTGGGTGGTATTATCATCATTGATTTTATCGATATGCAGAGTGATGACCACAAGAAACAAGTGTTGCAAGCGTTAGAGCGGTGCCTGGAAAAAGACCGCGCAAAAACTAAAATTACCGAGGTATCCATACTGGGCTTAGTTGAAATGACCCGCAAACGGACGCGGGAAAGCCTTGAGCATATACTTTGTGAACCGTGCAGTGCCTGTGGTGGGCGCGGCGTGCTAAAAACCTCAGAATCGATGTGCCTGGAAATATTCCGCGAAATTATCCGCGAAGTCAGGCAATACAAGGTACAGAAGTTGCTGGTGCTGGCATCAAATAGCGTTGTCGAGATGTTGCTTGATGAAGAGGCGGATATGTTAGCTGAATTGGAGTCATTTTTGGGTGTTCAGATAAAATTCAGAGCTGAATCTGAATATAATCAAGAACAGTATGATGTGGTGCTGCTCTAAAGCAGTCGTTGATAATGACCCTCCACATGCTTCCTTCGACATGCTCAGGACGAGCGGTCTTGTCGATTACCAATGGCTACCAATAACTAATCGTCATGATTCATCACGTTAAACGGGCAACTCGGCATCTAATTTTTTGGTCATTGTTGATAGTGGCGTTCACCCTTAGCGGTGTGCGACTAGCCTTAATAGGTGTTGAAAGCTATAAATCTAATTTAGAAAACCGTATCAGCCTGCTAATCGGTGCGCCAGTAAAGTTGGGGAGTTTGGGTGCGAAGATGCGTGGCGTTAGTCCCGAATTGGTATTAAAAGACATCACAATTGCTTCGATTTTAGCCACAGAAAAGTCCAGTATTCAGCTTGAAGAAATTCGTTTAGGTATCAACTTGGGTGAATTTTTATTTAGCCGCGATATGTTGTCATCGTCCTGGATTACCTTGGTAGGTGCAAGACTTTCAGTCATTCGGAAACAAGATGGACAAATTGCCATTGAGGGCTTAAAGGCAGGCAACGGACAGCCGATTTGGTTGCTCCAAGGACGGCAATACGAGATATTACAAAGCCACATCACATGGCAAGATCAGCAAAAAGGTGGAGTACCTTTAGTACTGGATGCAGTTAATCTGGCAGTGATGAACAATGGCAAACATCATCGCATCAATATATTGACTAAGCTACCGGAAAAATACGGCGATGCGTTAAAAGTAGCTGTGGATTTTGAAGGCGTAGCAGATAAACCATCAGACATTAAAGGCAAGCTCTTTGTTGAAGGTAAAAACACCAAGCTTCACGAGTTTGCATCCAACTATTTGCCCTTCGACATCAGCATGACGACGGGTTCAGCCGACTTTAAGGTCTGGAGTCAGTGGCAACAAGCACAATTGATCTCAGTTACGGGTGATTTGCAGTTACGGCAGACTACATTTGCACGTCAAGGTAAAGGCAGTTTTCCGGTTAATCATCTGGACACCCAATTTAACGCACAGATAAAAGCGAATGAATGGCAATTAGACATCAAGCGTTTTTTGCTGGAATCAACAGAAGCCAGCAAAAAACCCAGTAAAAAATGGCCGGATGCTATTGTTAATATCGCTGGCGATGTTGAATTTCAAAAGCTTAAAATGTACGCCAAGCAACTGGATCTGGCAGAAATATCGACGTTATTACAGTTTTTTTCACCCTTAACTGAACAACAAGTGCAGAATTTGAATCAATCCCATGTTAACGGGTTGCTAAGGGATTTTTCTGTATACGCTGAACCCAATCAAAAAAGTGTAGCCGTAGCAGGTTGGTTCGATTCGTTAAGTATTGACCCTGTAATGACTTCGCCAGGGATTTCGTATCCAGGCATTGAAAATATCAGCGGACAGGTAAAGGGTAGCGACGCATTAGGCAAAATCGAATTAACTGCTCAAGAAGTCCGCATTAAAGCAACTAATTTATTCAGCAAGCCCTTATTGTTTAATCAGCTCAACGGTATTCTAGCGTGGCAACAAACTGAAGATCATTGGGCGTTTTCCAGCCCATCAATTGCATTTATTTGTCCGGCATTTCAGAGCGAAAGCCGCTTATTTGTTCGTCTCCCAAAAACCGAAGAAAAACCGTTTATCGACCTTCAAACCGCATTCAATAGCAATGATTTACGCCAAATTGCTGCTTATCTGCCCACGCAAATCATGAAAGATAAGCTGAAAACTTGGCTGAGCAACGCGTTTGTCGCGGGACAGGTAACAAAAGGCGATTTATTATTCTATGGCAAGTCGAGTGATTTTCCATTCACCAATGGCACTGGCATATTTGAAGCCAAACTAGACCTCGAACAGGTTGAACTAAATTTTCATCCCGAATGGCAGCACATTTCAGGCATAAATGGTCAACTGTTATTTGCACAAAACAGCATTAAAGGCACATTTAATCGCGGTCAAATTGGCAAGGTAGACATCAACAAAACCGATATGTTGATTTCCAATCTTGGTGTTGATGAGCAATTAACCATCAAAGGAGCAGGGCAGGGCGATATTAATCAAATGCTGGCTGTGTTGCAACAATCACCTTTGGCAAGTCGTGTAACTCCAGTAACAACACAAACTACGCTACAAGGAACGAGCAAGGCGACGCTTGATTTAACGATACCTTTGCGTCCAGGACACGAAATTAAAGTCGATGGCAATGTTCAACTAAATAACGCCCAATTAACCGTTAATCGACTGAAACTAAAAACCAATAACATAAGAGGTGATTTAAAATTTAATAAGCTAGGAATTTATGGTGAGAGTATTCAAGCAGTTGCGTTAGGGCATCCTATTAAAATCAATGTTTCTCAAGAAGATCAGCAAACATTGATTAACGTGGACGGTAAGGCAACAGTTAGCGACATAGAAAATTTGTTTGCTTGGTCTGGATCACAAACGGCAGAGGGTGAGGGCGGCTATCAACTTCAACTACAAATACCCAGCACAAATGCAGACAATAAGCCTATCCAAGTGAGCGTTAAATCAACCCTGGAAGGTGTGGCATTACAGCTTCCAGGCACATTATCGAAAACCAAAGCTGAAAAAAAACTCACAACATTGACGCTCCTCCTAAGTAACGAACTGGCAATGCCACTAGAATTGAATTACAACAATGAGTTAAAAGCCGCCATTAGCCTTAATACTAAAGAGCAGAAAATCAATTCTGGGCATGTGTTAATCGGCATGGGCGAGGCGAGGCAACGCGTAGCTTCTGGTATAAAACTGGAAATAAATCGCGAGCAACTGCCGTTGCAGGATTGGCTGGATTTAGCGGCGACTCAACAACAAGCCAGCAATGCCAACCTCGAAATTAGTGAAATAAAAATTAGCAGCTCGTCGGCACTGTGGGGGAAAACCCGCCTGGGAGCGTTTGATCTTGCCTTAAAACGCAGCCCAGATTTTTGGGCTGGCGAGATTGATAGCACTCTAGCGAAAGGAACATTTCAGTTACCGACGAATACTCAGGGTGCTAATCCTATTATTCTGGATATGGACGTGCTAAATCTGTCTGCCTTAAAGCAATTCACGTATAAAAACACATCTACAACGGGTGTTGGACTCAAACCCCTGCTTAATATCCACAGTAAAAAAACCTTATGGCAGTCTGAAAATCTGGGGCAATTGACGCTGGAAACAAAACGTACACCGAAAGGCATGATTATCAAACACTTGGATTTAGAAGGCACTGATGAAAAGCTGACCTCGATGGGGAGTTGGAAAGACAATGGCATAACATCGATAACCCATCTTGCCGGTCGTCTTAATATGAAAAGGGCAGATCAATTATTTGATAAGCTCAATATTACCAAAGACTTAAGTGATACCAGCGGGGTAATTGATTTTAAATTCAATTGGAATGCACCACCCTGGCAAATGACCTTGCCGGATTTGCGAGGGGATATGGATGTTAACCTTAAAAATGGTCGCATCTTGAGTATTGACACTGGTTTTGGTCGCGTTTTAGGTATCCTGGCAGTCGCACAATGGATTAAACGCTTACAACTGGATTTCAGCGATATTTATGAAGAAGGCTTGACTTTCAATAGCATCAAGGGACACTTTGATCTACTGAATGGTAAAGCCACAACCCAAAACTTATTCATTGATGCCGTGCCTGCCAAAATTACCATTACTGGCGATACCGATCTAGTCAAACAAACCGTTGACCACGTTATTAAAGTCGTACCCAAAAGTTTAGATGCCGTTCCTATTGCTGGTACAATTATGGGAAAGGTAGCCGCTTTGCTTGGCAAGTCTTTAACCGGAAAAGACCAGGAAGGTTTTTTCTTCGGAACGCAATATTTGGTGAAGGGCGGCTGGGACGATGTCAAAATCAGTTCGTTGCACGAAAATGACGGGTTGTTTCAAAAAACCTGGAACAGTATTACCGACTTCCCGTGGGCAGAAGACGAAAAACCAAAATAATGAGAACGCAATATGAATAAGTGTGCAGCCATTCAAATGGCATCAGGGCCTAGCGTAAGCTCAAACCTGTTGGAAGCCGAAAAGCTGATTGCTGAAGCGGTCAAAACGGGTGCAAAACTGGTTGCGTTGCCAGAAAACTTTGCCATGATGGGTGATAGGGAAATAGATAAGATCAGGATCAAGGAAGTTGATGGCACTGGACCTATCCAAAAATTTTTATCGGCAACTGCAAAAAAATATGCCGTCTGGCTGATTGGAGGCACCATTCCTATTGCCGGTAATGATGACAATAAAGTCCGTGCCGCTTGTGTTATTTATAACGATCTGGGCGAACGGGTTGGACGTTATGACAAAATCCATCTCTTCGATGTTAATGTACCAGGCACGGATGAAGTTTATCGAGAATCTGACAGCATAGAACGAGGCGACCAAGCCGTTGTAATGGATACGCCGTTTGGCAAGCTGGGTATTGCTGTCTGTTACGATCTGCGCTTTCCAGAGGTTTTCCGTAAAATGGTGATGCAAGGTATGGAAATCTTGGTGATTCCATCAGCATTTACCGCCAAGACCGGATCGGCGCATTGGGAAGTGCTGCTACGCGCCCGTGCCATAGAAAATCTATGTTACGTCATAGCGCCTAACCAAGGCGGTTTTCACCTCAATGGACGTAAAACCTACGGGCATAGCATGATTATTGATCCGTGGGGCATGGTATTGGATTGCTATAAAACGGGTGCAGGTTTTGTCGCTTCGGATATTGATCTTGAAAAGTTGACTAAAGTGCGTAGTGCTTTTCCTGTACTTAATCATCGCCGGTTTAACTGTGAATAATATGCCGAAAACCCTATTAATTCTGCTACTTACCTTATCGTTATTAGCCTGTAGCACAACGGATAGTGGTCGTTATAAGGATAATGCCAATCTCGAAAGACCACCCGAATTGCCTATCAACAAGCAAACTGCGGAGCAAGTTGCAGCCAACGAGGTAGAAGCACCCGTAAGACGACATGGCAAAGGTCTCAAGTCCGATGTTTATATGATTGAAGGCTCAACTACGGAATTTAAAATCAAACGCAGCTTCGATGAAGTGTGGAGTATTTTAAATCGTGCCATTCAACATAACGACCTTAAGGTAACAGACCAAGACCGCAGCAAAGGTTTTTATTATATTGCATACAATACCGGTTTTTTTGGTAAAGCTAGCTCGTACTTTGGTGATGAACGCAATCAACCGACTTATTTACTAAAAATTGAAGCTCAAGGTGAAGAAACCAGCGTTACAGCAAGCTTGGCAATCAAGGACGAGCAAACTGACTCGGCAAACCCTAAAAATGCAGGTGACGAGACTTCTCAAGATCAGTCAACAAAACTTATCGAATTATTGTATGACACCCTGCACGATGACTTGAAAGATGAATGAACGTTATCATGCAAGTCAAGTCTCAGCTTAATACACAACTCTCATATTACCCAAACTTATTGATTAGATGGAACTATTAGCCCAAGCTCGACAAACCATTCTCGCTCCTACTGGAATGCAGGACAGCGATATTCAAAAAATCATGACTAAGCTTCTTAGTGTGCCTGTCGATGCTGCCGATATTTACTTTCAGACCAGCCATTCAGAATCTTGGATTATGGAAGGCGGCATTATCAAAGAAGGCAGCCATAATATTGAGCAAGGTGCTGGGGTAAGGGCAGTGGCGGGTGAAAAAACCGGCTTTGCTTACAGCGACCGCATTGAATTACCCGTGTTGCTGGAAGCGGCCAATAACGTCAAAGCCATCGTAAGGCTGGGTCAAGAAGCACAAGTCGGGTTGCCTAAAACAAGCAATTGGCCGCGTTATTATGCGATGGCGAACCCCTTAAAATCACTGGGCGATCAAGAAAAAATAGACTTACTGCGTAAAGTCGATACCGAAACCCGCAAGCTAGATAGCCGGATTGAAGAAGTCATTGTTAGCATGGTGGGTGTGCATGAAAGCATTCTGGTTGCCAGTCAGGATGGCTCGCTCGCTGCCGATGTGCGGCCTTTAGTGCGGATGAATGTGTCTGTCATCGTCGTAGAAAACGGCAAACGCGAACAAGGTAGTATGGGTGGTGGTAGTCGTACCGATTACAGCTATTTTATAGATGAAGATACTGCATTAGGTTATGGCCGTGAAGCCGTTCGGCAAGCATTGATTAACCTTGAAGCCGGAGAAGCCCCCGCTGGAAATATGGCAGTGGTATTAGGTCCAGGTTGGCCGGGAATTTTGCTGCACGAAGCCATAGGGCACGGGCTGGAAGGGGATTTTAACCGTAAAGGCACATCAGCATTCAGCGGTCGCGTTGGTGAGCGTGTTGCTTCTGATTTATGTACAGTTGTCGATGACGGTACTTTGCAAAATCGGCGCGGTTCATTAAGCATCGACGACGAAGGTACGCCAACAGAAAACACCGTCTTGATTGAAAACGGCATTCTTAAAGGTTACATGCAGGATAAGCTCAATGCCCGTTTGATGGGCGTAAAGCCAACAGGCAACGGCAGGCGTGAATCTTATGCACACATGCCAATGCCACGCATGACCAATACCTACATGTTACCAGGCAAAGACAATCCTGAAGACATCATCAAATCCGTCAAAAAAGGCTTATACGCTAAGAATTTTGCGGGTGGTCAGGTGGATATTACCTCGGGCAAATTCGTGTTTTCTGCCAGTGAAGCTTATCTCATCGAAAACGGCAAAATTACCCGTCCAGTCAAAGGTGCAACCTTGATCGGTAACGGGCCTGATGTGTTGACCAAAGTATCTATGGTCGGTAACGATCTTCAGCTCGACAGCGGCGTGGGTACTTGCGGCAAAGAAGGTCAAAGCGTACCTGTTGGTGTTGGTCAACCGACGATCAAGATTGATAGTATTACAGTAGGCGGGACAAGTGTTTAAGAAAATCAATATTAATTTAACATAATATACATTATGCGAAACTCAGTGCAGGGGAAAAAAGCTGGTGATACTTAAGCTAACGGCTATCTTCGATTTTTTAAAAGCAGTCTTTTAGGGGCGAAGATTTGAGTTTACATTCACTCAGATACTGACACTTCAACGGTGTGGCGCATAACCGAAGGACTTGCCCACTTGTTTTAATTTAAAAGCAAAAGACTGATTGCTTAGTCGTCGTTCCGCTACGCTAAACGCTTCGCGTCACTCCTCCAACGCAATAGATGAAAACTAGAAGCCAGGAGTTTCCTTGTTATCAACAATTGAATCTAGGTGAAATATACTACAGTCGCGTGAAAGGTGTAGTTTTGGTGTTTTAACAATAGTTGTGCAAGTAACCGGTAATTGAGGCTCACATGTAAGGTCTATTCGCTCACCTAATGGATTTTGAAAAGAAGCAAAGCAATGCTTTAGTAGTGTAATTCGATAGCCTAATTGTAGTAACTTTGAAGCATTGATTGTTGAGAGATTATCATCCTTAAAGATAAGGATTGTTGTTTTATTGAAATCAACGTCATCAAATGTAGCTATTGAATTTAAGTGGTAATCAAAGGCAGTAGATGAATTAATCCCTGTGTTATTGCGATTAGGCAAAGGCAAAGGAGGACTAGACGTATGATGATGGCTTTGATTATCCATACTAACGGTGTTAATAATGTTTTTAGGGATGTTAACAGTACTATCATTGTTGTTTTGAGTGTCTGACGAAGAAAAAACACGGTAGGAGATAAAGAAACCCGAAGATAAGAGCATAAACAAGATAGTGTAAAGCTTAAATCGGACAGAACGGTCTGAAAAAATAGGCTTGCCAGCTTTAGACTCCGTATGTTCTCCGGTAATCGTTGAAGAATAGCATTGAAATGCTTTGAGATTAGCGGTTTTACGATTAGGACTGCCGATAATGTGAGACTTTGATTTTCCGTTACTTTCTGGGTCATGTTGAAACTCATACCATTGATTTTTAAAAAGAAAAGGAATTTTACCAGCTAAAGACTTGTGGTAATAAGCATATTCTGTTGACTCGCGTATGTCTTTGTGGATTTTTGCAATATTAGGAGTGCTGATGTAAACATCCCACTGGTAATGTCGGTGCATGTCAAAAGCAATTTTAACGTCCTCAGGGCGGGAATAAGTTACAGGTAAACCAGTATCTGGGTCGGTAGTCTTGAAGTGATATTCGACATCAAAAGAATCAGGGCTGATAAAAGTATCAAGAGATTCTAATTTAAAATCACGTCGATTAGGATAAATACGTTGACCTTCGTCGATTATCAAACAAGCCTTAAACGGAAGCCAATGAAAGAATGAGGCCATGATTAAACGATTGCGAGCAGATGAATCACAGTCAATATGATAGACAAAAGCTTCAGGTGGTAAGTTTATATCAGGGTAATTTTGATTAACCTTATCGAGCGTGAATGACCGTATATTAGTAACAACAGTCCTACCCTCAATTAAAGCTGGAATCGCAACGTCCTGAACAAGACAAAAAGACTTATAAGACCCAGGCGCACCGTGATGAATAACAATAGCCATTAAGAGAAAATACGTAGTACGAATCTCGTTGAATAAGCTGAAACTATCAAATTGATTGCCTCAGGTATCTTAAAAAGATTTATAAATGAATGTAAAGTTAAAGGCAAAGAAGACATGAAACCTTGAAGCTGAGTAGAAATGTTAAGGCTTAAAAGTAAATTCTTGGCAACTGCCCATGCGAATCCAAGTGCTTGGATTTTGGCTTTTACAACGAAAACGACTACCCAAGAACCTAGCCAAACCATAAAATCTTCGATAAATTTAAACAAACCTGTGTGGAAAAAATTTGTAACTGTTTCATCGAGATTAACAATGGAGTCAACAATATCAACAATAACTGACATAAATTACCCTAAAACAATGGCGATAGAATAAACCGCGGCTAAGAAAAGTAGAACAGCACCAATCGTGTTAAAAATCTCAATGTAACGATTAAAATCTACCTGGACATGAACACCTTTAATTATCCCATAGTCTATTATTGGGAGAGCTGAGTCAGTTGATGTTATTGGGGTAAAAAAGGTAGAGGACTCATTTTTTATTGTAAGTACAAGGCTATCTAAATCAGCCTTAGCTAATTGTTCTTTTTGTGATGCAAGGTTTGGGTCTAAGACTGCTTTATCATCAACAGATTTTGTTTTCGACGTACCATCTAAAAGTTTTTGTAATGTAGATTCTTTAGCCCCATCACCTGAACAGTTAGTAGTCAAAGGGTCACAGGGAATAGGAGCAGTACCCGTACAATTTTTTGAGCCAGCCAAACAGGGCACACCAGGCGTATTAGGATTGTTTGGGTCTGCTATCGTGCAGCCGGAAGTTCCAGGCTTACAAGTTACAGGCGGAGGAGTTGAATCTGAACAATTCACAGAACCAGGAATACATGGAGTTCCAGGCGTGGGATTTGTTGGAGTTACCGGATTATTCGGGTCTGGTTTTGTACATGATGGAGTGCCAGGGACACATGTTTCGGAAGGGACTATGCAAACATGATTCGTTAAAATTTGAGGTGATACACATATAGGGTCAGAAGGTAAAGAGCAAGTATGATTATTTAATGTTTGTGGTGGTAAACAAACAGGGTCTGGACAAGTGGCAGGAGGAACAACAACAGTACCGTTAGCACAGGTTTGGTCACTTGGTGGCTCGTAGTCATCAGCTAAACAGTAATTTCCAGGTAAAGGAGGTGTCCCAAGACAATACTCGTTGCCTTGTAATAATTGTAGTCCAGATGCGCAAGATACGGGTACAGCTGGAGGGCATTCAGAAGGACAACCAGCAGTTACAACGCCAGGCGTACAACGATGAGGCGTAACACATGCCCATAATAATGTAATGATTTAATTAAACCGGACACTTCTAGAGACAGATTTATAATGTCATAAGAGGTGAACATGAATAATCAAACAAAGCGCCCCAATCCTAAATTCACATTAGAGTTTAAACAAGATGCCGTTAAGTTAGTCACTGAAAAAGGTTA
>NZ_CBAROL010000036.1:0-24509 GCF_964779595.1 Methyloglobulus sp. | reverse complement strand
GCGAAAAATAGCCAAGGGTTTATGAAAAATGGCGAGATAAATGCGTATTTCAGCCGAATACCGCCCATTAAGGTGAATGCCAATTCAAAAAAATCGGCTTTTGACCAGTCAGCCGGAGTTTCTGCTGTTTGTGCAAAGGTCTCTTCATGAATGTTCGCGTATTACTCGTAAAAATGCCGGTCTTGTTATTGCCGTTCCTGGAGACAAAGGTTTTCTGTTGGATCAAGACCATAAAAAACATTACAAAGAAGCCGAATTAAACAATTTAAGCCCAGAATGGCAACTGCTAAAAACTTTTTCACTACCCTTTATGGTTAAAAGTGAATTTTTATCAAAAGTAATCCCGCAATACTGCTTGGTGGCAGTTTATAAAAAACGCTAAGTTTTAACTAAAACAAGGTAGGTTAAATAGCTGAATGGAAAGTATTGCAACAAAAGTTGCTGTTTTGATGGCGGTAAAAAACGGGGCAACTTATTTGCCAGAACAATTAGATTCAATCCTCCATCAAAAACAATGCCTAGTTAGTTTGATAGTTTCTGATGACTTTTCAGCAGACAGTAGCACAGAATATCTCCAAAAATATTCAGCAGATAAAAGCAATATAACGCTATTGCCCAACACTCTTAGCTTTGGGTCTGCGGCAAAGAATTTTTATAGATTGATTTTAGATGCTGAGATTGATGACTTCGACTATATTGCTTTCGCCGATCAAGATGACATTTGGTGTCCAGATAAGTTGATTCGGCATATTCAACTTGCAAGAGAACATAACGCGGATGGCGTTTCATCAAATGTCATCGCTTTTTGGCCTGATGGTCGTGAGAAGTTATTAGATAAGGCCCAACCACAACGCGAACTCGATTTTTTATTTGAATCAGCTGGGCCAGGGTGTACTTTTTTGATGACTCCGTGGTTAATCAACAAATTGCGGGAACATCTATTAGATGAAAATAGTCCCGCTAAGGAAGCTACTTTACATGATTGGCTTACTTATGCCGTTTGTCGTGCTAATGGACGTAAGTGGATAATTGACAGCGTACCTTCGGTAAAATATCGCCAACATCAAACTAACGTGGTCGGCGCAAATGTTGGCATCACTGCCAAATGGACTAGGTTGCAAAAACTTAAGCAGCGATGGTATAGGGATGAAGTTATCAAAATAACCAAAGTTTGTTATAAAATTTCAGCCCATTCTGAGTTGGGTCAGCTTATCAAGTTGCTTGAAAATAAAAACATTATTTCTCAACTACAGTTGCTTTGCTACATACCAAAAGTAAGACGTAAGCTTTCAGACCGATTTCTGTTAGCAGGTGCAATTTTGACGAGCTTGTTTTGAAAAAAATACTGGTAACTGGTGCCAACGGATTTATAGGCAGGGCTATTTCTGCGGAATTAGTTCTGCAAGGTTTTGATGTTTTATGCGCTGTTAGAAGGCCTTTCCTGTTGGATGGCGCAAGCATCTTAAGAGTAACTGACTTAGAAGAGCAGAGTGATTGGTCATCAAACCTTGATGGCGTTGATTGCATCATACATACCGCCGCGCGTGTACACGTTATGGACGACACTGCACACAATCCCTTTACAGAGTTTCACAAGGTTAATGTCATTGGCACTTTGAATCTGGCACAACAAGCCGCTAGTCGGGGTGTGCAGCGGTTTATTTTCCTTAGCTCGATCAAAGTCAATGGCGAATACACCGAACCCGGTAAGCCATTTAAAGCAGAAGATGTCCCGAATCCACAGGACGGCTACAGCTTGTCGAAGCATCAGGCGGAAGCAGGGCTTTTCCTCATTGCACAGAAAACTGGCATGGAGATTACCGTTATACGACCGCCATTGGTTTATGGACCAGGCGTAAAGGCTAACTTTGCAAGTATGATGCACGCTTTGCAACGCAGCATTCCGCTTCCGTTTGGTGCTATCCACAATAAGCGCAGCTTTGTGTATATAAGTAACTTGGTCAGTCTGATTGTTAGATGTATTGACCATCCTGCGGCTGCCAATCAAGTTTTTTTCGTTTCTGATGGCTGCGACCTTTCCACCACGGAATTATTGAATGCGTGTGCAACCGCACTCGGTGTCAAAGCGAGGCTCTTGCCCGTGCCGCAAAGTTGGATAGATTCTGGCGCAAGGTTGCTAGGTAAACACAAGGTAGCGCAGCGTTTATGCGGCTCTTTGCAAGTCGATATAAGCAAAACACAGCAGTATTTGGATTGGACACCTCCGTTTTCACTGACAGAAGGGCTGAAAGTGACCGCCCACAGTACATCTACAGAATTGCCACAGCGTGTTCAATTATGAAGCGCGTATTTGATCTATTATTAGGGTTGATTGCGTTTATTATTTTAGTGATTCCGCTGGTGTTATTGGCACTCTTAATCAAGCTCACATCTAAAGGTTCTATACTGTATTGGTCTGATCGGGTTGGACGGAACAACGAAATTTTCAGTATGCCCAAATTTAGGAGTATGCAAACCGATACGCCAGCGGTTGCCACGCATTTGCTTAGTAATCCTGACCAGTACCTTACTTCGATTGGCGGGTTTTTGCGACGAACAAGCCTTGATGAACTACCCCAATTGTGGAGCATTATCAAGGGCGATATGAGCTTTGTAGGACCTCGACCTGCTTTGTTTAACCAGGACGACCTTATTGCACTTAGAAGCCAAAACGGTGTTTACCACTTGTTGCCGGGCTTGACGGGTTGGGCGCAGATTAATGGTAGGGATGAATTGCCAATACCGCAAAAAGTCAAACTTGATGTAGAGTACATGCAACGGAAATCGTTTGGTTTTGACCTTTATGTATTATGGTTAACCTTTCTCAAAGTAATAAGTGGTGATGGAGTTTCGCATTAACAAACATAATAACGCAAACATGCTGACCAACGATTCACCGTGTTGAAACTGTGGCATGGGCAACTACTAAGGAAAGGAGTGAATTAATGGGCGCACAATTAGCTTATAGATTTATTACACTTTCACGACGCACAAAAGCCGTGATACTGATCAGTGCGGATATTTTTTTTGCAGTGTTGGCGCTTTGGGCTGCATTTTCCTTACGTTATGGAGAGTTTTACGTACCCAAAGGCGATATGTGGTATTTGTTTGCGGCTGCTCCCGTTATAGCCGTACCCATTTTTTTAAGGCTGGGGCTGTACCGGGCGATTATCCGGTACATAGAAATCCGTGCCTTATGGACGATTATTCAGGCATGTACACTCTATGCCCTTGTTTTTGCTTTGATTATGTACCAGTCTGGCATTAAGGGTATTCCACGAACCGTTACCCCTTTAAATTGGCTGAATATGATGGTGCTTGTTGCCAGTAGCCGTTTTTTTGTGCGCTGGTGGTTAGGTGAAATTTACATGAGCTTGAGCGGTGCCAGACGTTTTGAAAAGAGTAACCAAAAAAATGTCGTTATATACGGTGCGGGTAGTGCTGGCATCCAATTAGCCTCTGCATTGGCTCATGGCCGTGAATTTAAGCCGGTGGCTTTCATTGATGACGAAAGCGCGTTACAAAGACAAAAAGTCAATGGCCTGCGTATTTATCCACTGAGTTCCTTAAGTTATTTAATTGAACGGCACAAGCTCGCAGATGTATTGCTGGCTATTCCATCGGCGACACGGTCAAGAAAAAGTGAGATCATCCGTTTGCTGGAGCCTTATGCAGTGCATGTGATGTCAATGCCTGGATTATCGGACATTGCCCAAGGTAAAGTTAAGGTTGATACCCTGCAAGAAATTGATATTGCGGATCTTTTGGGCAGGGATTCGGTGCCCCCCGATGCCTCACTGTTATCCGCCAATATTAGCGGCAAGGTCGTGATGGTGACTGGGGCGGGCGGGTCGATAGGTTCTGAGTTGTGTCGCCAGATTATCCAACTTCAACCTAAGTTACTGGTGCTTTTTGAAATCAGTGAATTTGGGTTGTATGCAATTGAAAAAGAATTACATCAGCTATCTGCCAGAATAAACTCTGAAGCACCAGAAATTATTTCAATACTCGGCTCTGTCACGAATGCCTCACGAATCGAACGGGTGTGTAAAACTTTTACCGTGCAAACTATTTATCACGCCGCAGCCTATAAACATGTACCAATGGTTGAAAAAAACCCAGGCGAAGCGGTCTGGAACAATATATTTGGCACATTAAGCACTGCAAAAGCCGCCATTAGCGCAGACGTTGAAACATTTGTACTCATTTCAACGGATAAGGCGGTAAGGCCCACTAACACCATGGGTGCAACCAAGCGTTTTGCTGAACTGATTCTACAAGCACTCAGTCTAGATACTGTTAATAAACATCACACACGTTTCACCATGGTAAGGTTTGGTAATGTTTTGGATTCGTCTGGTTCCGTCGTGCCGTTATTTAGGGAACAGATAGCCCAAGGTGGGCCGGTTACTGTTACCGACGCAAGGGTTATTCGGTACTTTATGACAATACCCGAAGCGGCGCAGTTGGTTATCCAGGCTGGTGCAATGGGGCAAGGGGGGGATGTTTTTGTTTTGGATATGGGTGAACCGATCCGCATTGTTGACCTTGCCAAACGCATGATTCATTTAAGTGGTCTGGAAGTAAAAGACAAAAATCATCCAAATGGAGAGATCGAAATCAGTTTTATCGGTCTGCGGCCAGGAGAGAAACTTTTCGAAGAACTTTTGATAGGCGACAATGTTTCCGAAACCACACACAAACGCATCATGCGTGCAGAAGAGCAGGTAATATCCTGGGCGGAGTTGGAAACCTTGCTTGCTACCCTGGAGAAAGCCGCCCAAAAAGAAGATTTTGAATGTGTCAGGGCGGTTTTAAAATACGCAGTTACGGGTTATGTGCCGCAGTGTGAAGTTGAAGATTTGTTATGGAAACACGCCATTGTGACATGTGCTTTGCCAATCGGAACTGAAGGCCAAAAAAAACCTCCCTTTGTGCTGTCACAAAGGGAGGTAAAAGATCAAGCAGAGCCATGAGGGGGATCTGCTTGTAGACAACACAGGGTTGAAGAGAGTTAACGTGTTTAGTTGGTACGCATTACCATGTTGCTATAAATAGCAGCACCTGCAAATAGCACCGTTGAAATGATGAACTGAGCAGAAATAAAGCTCCATATTCCTGTTATAAACAGTAGCCCAATCAAGATGTCTTTGTTCAAAGTACTCATCGTTACGCCTTTTAGTAGTGATAGGAAGCAGGTTATCAGCTTAGAAGCCGTATTAAGGCTTTGCTGGTAGTATGGTTGGTACTATACAGGGATAATTATTAGATACAATACGTCAAACATTAAACTAATTGTTTCTAATTAGTAAACAACATAGAAAGTCAAGTTTTTTGTTAACTCGATCACAAATTTTGTGTAGTTCAGTATCTTGCGATAATTAAATCAACTACTATATCTGGCTTTGTTCGGCTAATAGCATTGATTTTTGATCGTAAAGAGGCAGAAATATTTCTTAGTCTTCCCGTTTTTTAAGCACTTTCTGTTGATTGTCGCTTTCAGCATCACTTCTGGGGGTATACAACCTGGAAAATAATAAGCCAATTTCAAACAACAGCCACATCGGGATAGCCAATAAGGTTTGGGAAATAGCATCGGGCGGGGTGAGTAACATGCCGATGATAAACGCACCTACAATCACATAAGGTCGTTGTTCGGCCATTTGAGCGGGAGTGACTAAACCTGTCCACGCCATGACAATGGTGAAGATGGGTACTTCAAAGCAAACCCCGAAGGCGAAGAACATGGTCAGCGCAAAATCGAGGTACTTGGTGATGTCGGTCATGACGGTAACGCCGACGGGGGCTGTCGCGGTCAAAAACCCAAATACCAAAGGGAAGACTACAAAGTACGCGAACGCCACACCCAAATAAAATAACAGGGTGCTGGCGACCATCAAAGGCAAGATCATTCGGCGTTCGTGCTTGTACAAACCAGGAGCTACAAATGCCCAAAATTGGTACAGGATAACGGGTATGGATATAAAGACGGCGACGACTAACGCAAGTTTGAATGGAGTCAAAAACGGTGAAGCTACATCAATAGCAATCATGGTGCTATTTTCTGGCATGTGCTTCATCAATGGACCAGCGACAATGCTGTAAAGCTGATTGGCGTAGTTGGTTAATGCCAGAAACACCAATAGTACGCACAAAATGATGCGTAGCAAGCGGTTACGCAGTTCTATAAGGTGGCTAATAAAGGATTGCTCAACCCCCTCTTCTTCCGAATTATTACTGCTCATCCTGCTTTATGTTGTTTTGCGTCAAATTACTGGTTTCAGATTTCTGTTTGATTGAGTCTTTGATGGCACGGAGATCATTGGAAGTATCATCAAGCATCTTCTGAAATTCACTGATTCCGGTTTGATTTTTTAGCGATTGACGGAGTTCTTCCGCTTGAAATTCTTCGTTGATTTCCTGTTTTACGGAAGCCAATATCCGTTTCGACTTTGCTACCCAAAAACCCGCCATTCTGGCAACTTTAGGCAGTTTTTCCGGCCCGATGACCAGCAGAGCTACCAGCCCAACCATACACAGTTCCGAGAAGCCAATATCAAACATCAATCTTTATCGCTTTTGGGGGCAGATTCTTCGCCGGTTACGGGCTTATCGTCATCATTTTTGGCAGCATCTTTATTTTCTTCATCCTTAATAGCGGATCGAAAACTTTTGATGGCTGCACCCAGATCACCACCGACATTCTTAAGGCGTTTGGTACCAAAAATAACAACAATAATCGCCAATACGATCAACAATTTTGTAACGCTGATGCCCATCCAAATTCTCCAATGTTCGTTAAAGAAAATAAGTTACGCGATTGGGTTAGTGAAAACGTAAGCCAATCTACAGTGATTTCCGTGCGTAACCGCCCGAAGTATAACCTACTTACCTAGCTGGAACGCTGTGATTTTTCATCCAAACCAGACAGCCCAAAGCGTCGTTGTAACTCGTTTAATACATCTTCTGGACCTAATCCTTGATTAGCCAGCAAAATCATACAATGAAACCAAAGGTCAGCGGTTTCATAAATAATTTGTTGATTATCACCACCTTTACCCGCAATGATGGTTTCGGCGGCTTCTTCGCCGATTTTTTTCAAGATGGTATCCAGACCTTTTGCGTACAGGCTGGCAACATAAGATTTGTCCGCCGATTCCAGTTTACGTTGTTCCAGCACTTGCGCGAGTTGTTGCAATATATCACTCATGGTTTTTGTAGATCGTTTTTGGATTTTTTAAGACGGGTGCGACTGTTAGCCATTTGCCGTCCAATAATTGCCGGTAAAAACAACTTTCCCGTCCCGTATGACAAGCAATGCCACCGATCTGTTCGACCAACAACAAAATTACGTCTTCGTCGCAATCGAGATAAATTCCGGCAATTTTTTGCCGATGCCCAGATTCTTCGCCTTTGCGCCAAAGTTTATTTCGTGACCTAGACCAATACACGGCATAGCCTTCGCTTACCGTCAACGCTAAAGATTCCCGATTCATCCAGGCGAACATGAGAATTTTCCCAGTTTCAGCATCTTGTGCGATTGCCGCGACCAAGCCTTCTGCCGTCCAGCGAATTTCATCTAACCAGGTTTTTGTCATAGACGCACCTCTATCCCGCGTTCAGCCATGCGTTCTTTAGCTTGCTGAATGGTATATTCGGCAAAATGAAAAATGCTGGCAGCTAATACGGCATCCGCCTTGCCTTCAATAATCCCATCCGCCAGATGATCCAGGCAACCCACACCGCCCGATGCTATTACTGGTACGGAAACCGCTTCGCTAATCGCACGGGTTAAAGGTAAATCGAAACCTATGCGTGTGCCGTCCCTGTCCATGCTGGTCAACAGGATTTCACCTGCGCCATAGCTAACCATATTTTTCGCCCATTCGACGGCATCAATGCCTGTACCTTTACGTCCGCCGTGGGTAAATATCTCCCACCGATCAGCTTCGTTCGGTGGGCTTACTTTTTTGGCATCTATCGCAACAACAATACATTGTGAACCAAAGCGTTCCGCCGCCTCACGCACAAAATCAGGATTAAACACAGCGGCACTGTTAATCCCCACCTTATCTGCTCCTGCATTCAACATTCGGCGAATATCGTCCAACGTACGAATGCCACCGCCAACCGTCAATGGGATAAACACCTCGCTGGCAACTTGCTCGACCACATGCACTATCGTATCGCGGTTATCATGGGTGGCGGTGATGTCGAGGAAGGTGATTTCGTCTGCCCCTTCCTTGTCATAACGTCTGGCGATTTCTACCGGATCGCCGGCATCGCGAATATCAACAAACTTTACGCCTTTGACGACGCGACCGTTGTCAACGTCCAAGCAAGGGATGATGCGTTTTGCTAGACTCATTAGTCGAATGATTCAGCCAATTTAGCAGCTTCGGCAAAATCGAGTGTGCCTTCGTAGATGGCTCGACCCGTAATTGCGCCCATAATGCCATCGCCGACAACCGCACCCAAGGCTTTAATGTCTTCTATTGACGTAATTCCGCCGGAAGCAATCACAGGAATACGGATAGCTCTAGCCAGTTTTGCTGTGGCCTCTACGTTTACGCCTTGCATCATGCCATCCCTGGAAATATCGGTATAGATAATGGCTTCAACGCCATCTTCCTCAAAGTGCTGCGCCATGTCGATTACGTCGTGACGAGACAGTTTCGACCAGCCGTCGATGGCGACTTTACCGTCTTTAGCATCAAGTCCGACGATGATACGACGCGGATATTCTATCGCCATTTCTTTAACAAAATGCGGTGTGTTGACGGCCTTTGTACCGATAATAACGTATTCGACACCGGCATCGAGGTAAGCTTGGATCGTTTCTTCATCGCGGATACCGCCGCCAATTTGCACCGGTACGTCTGGGTAAGCTTCCACAATGGCATGGATGACATCGGCATTGCGCGGTCTTCCGGCAAATGCACCATCCAGGTCAACCAAATGGATGCGTTTAGCGCCTGCTGCGACCCAGCGACCTGCAACAGCGACCGGATCATCAGAAAAAACCGTGTTCTCATCCATGCGCCCTTGCCGCAAACGAACACACTTGCCTTCTTTAAGATCAATTGCGGGTATTAACAACATACAAGTAAGTCCTCAAAGCAGATAGTTTGGTCAAATAGTGGTTAATCAAAGCGTCCATCCCAGTGTAAAAAATTCTTCAGTAGCTGCAAACCCACTGCATGACTTTTTTCGGGATGGAATTGTACGGCAAAAATGTTTTTTTGGGCGAGGGCACAGGCGAAAGCCGTCGGATATTCCGCAGTTCCGGCGATAACGAAATCGTTATCAGGTTTGGCATAATAGCTGTGGACAAAATAAAACCGACTGCCCTGGGGAATATCTTCCCATAACGGATGTTGAATTTGGTGTACCTGATTCCAACCCATGTGCGGAATTTTCAGGATATTTCCGTCGCTATCTTGCAGGGATTCAGCAAAGCGGACAACATGTCCTGGAATAATATTTAATGTTTGTGTGTGACCGTTTTCTTCATTATCGGTCAACAAGGCTTGTAACCCTAAGCAGATGCCTAAAAACGGTTTGGTTTTGGCAGCTTCTGTAATTACTTTTGATAATCCCGATTGATTCAGTGCCTGCATACAATCGCGGATTGCGCCAACCCCAGGAAATACCACTCTATCGGCATCTAAGATAGATTCTGGTGATGAAGTAACATCTACATTGCACTCAGGCTCTGCATGTTGCAAAGCTTTGGCAATGGAATGAAGATTACCCATACCGTAATCAATAACAGCGACTGTAGACATGTGAGGAAAAAATCAGGACAGGCTAGGAATCAAAGACTACCTTTGGTTGATGGCATCATACCTGCCATTCTGGGATCAAGGGCTGCTGCCATCCGTAAAGCACGACCCATCGCCTTAAACATAGTTTCAGCAACGTGATGGGCGTTAGTGCCTTTTAAGTTGTCGATGTGCAGGGTAATTCCTGCATGATTGACAAAGCCTTGAAAAAATTCACGAAACAAATCGACATCGAAGCTGCCAATCGTGGAGCGGGGGAATTTGACATCATACACCAAGCCCGGACGACCGGAAAAATCCACGACAACACGGGATAAGGCTTCATCCAAGGGGATGTAAGCATGACCGTAACGAACAAGTCCTTTTTTGTCACCCACGGCCTTTGCGAACGCTTGTCCTAAAGTGATTCCAACATCTTCTACCGTATGGTGGGCATCAATTTCCAAATCGCCTTTGGCAACGACTTCAATATCAATCAATCCGTGCCTGGCAATCTGGTCGAGCATGTGTTCGAGGAAAGGAACGCCTGTATCAAACGAGGATTTCCCTGTTCCATCGAGGTTGATGCTGACGTTGATTTGCGTTTCGAGGGTATTACGCTCTATCTGGGCAATGCGCTGTTCCATTTTCTGGGGTTTGGTGAGGTCTTAAAGTTTAATCACAGTGGTTATTGTAGTACAAGTGACAGGCTGTTATATCCGTAAAATAAAAATATTAGTTAAGAGAGTGCAAATTTACTTTAGATCATAAATTAGAGCGAGGCCAAAATAAATTAAAAAAATAAATAAATAGAAGTGCCATAGGAAAGTAGGCGATCCATATAAAAGCTGAATCACGTGCGGAAAACTGCAAATTAATCCAAAAAATAAAACCAATTAAAAAAACATCTAAAAACCATAGGGATGGAACATTATATGTAGCTACATCGCGGTCATATGGTGTAAATAAAATTAACACAAAATGAGGAGAAGCCATCCAGACTGCGTTTACACCGAAAAGAATCATAAAATCTTTGAAAGTGTGGAGTTCTATTGAAGATATTAAAATATAGGCACTGTTATAAAGGGATACTCCCACCGGCACAAGAATTGGAAATAAAATTTTCCAGAAATTACGCATTTTAATATTCGATATAAGTTTCTTGGTCACTTATCCCATGCAACGGTATATTAGGGAAAAAACGCTGGGAATCCAAAATAAGTAATCTTAAGACTACAGCAAGATACGCCTTTACCTGCATTTTTTATGCGGCTTTACTGAGATAATCCAATCGTCGTCAAAAGTGAAGACGGATGAAGTATTTTCAACGGGATGCTGCCAAGGATTGATCCCAAAGCTGACCAAGCAGACGATAACAGCCCCTTCGTGCAATGCGACGGGGCTTTTTTATGCTTAAATTAAAGTCATCCAGTTACAAAAACCACAACGAATTGGCTTGGTCTAAGCTTTTGCTGCTCTTTTCCGTTCATTTTCAGTCAATAATTTCTTGCGTAAACGTATAGATTTCGGCGTAACTTCTACCAATTCATCTTCTGCAATAAATTCCAAGGCTTGCTCCAAAGTCATTTTTTGGATTCTCGCCAATACTAAACTTTCATCAGTTCCAGATGCACGTACGTTGGTCAATTGCTTAGGTTTACAAGGATTTACGCATAAATCATTGCTGCGTGAATGTAAGCCCACCAACATGCCCTCGTAGACTTCATCGGCATTAACTAGCAGCAATTCGCCGCGTTCTTGTAAAGGATGTAATGAATACGTCACGGCTTTGCCTGCCACCATTGAAATCATCACGCCGCGTTGCCGATTGCCTACTTCACCGGCTTTCATCGAGCCGTAATGGTCGAAGACATGGTAAAGCAAACCAGATCCTGATGTTGCCGTCATAAATTCAGTTTGGAAACCAATCAGGCCACGTGAAGGCATCATGTATTCCAAGCGAATTCGACCTTTGCCATCTGGCACCATATTGGTCAGGTCGCCTTTACGCTCACCGAGTTTTTCCATGATGGTACCTTGGTGGATTTCTTCCACTTCGATGGTAACCATTTCAAAAGGCTCACACTTCTTGCCATCAATTTCTTTAATGATAACTTCGGGACGCGACACGCCCATTTCAAAACCTTCGCGGCGCATGTTCTCAATCAGGACGGACAAATGCAATTCACCACGGCCTGATACTTTGAATTTATCAGGATCTCCGGTATCTTCAACTCTTAGCGCGACATTGTGTTGTAATTCTTTTTCGAGTCGGTCACGAATTTGCCGAGTCGTAACATATTTGCCTTCTCTTCCCGCAAACGGTGAGTTATTGACTTGAAATGTCATGGTCACGGTAGGCTCGTCAACCATTAGCGGTGGCATGATTTCTACCAAATCGGGATGGCAGATGGTATCGGAGATTTCCAGTTTTTCAATACCGGCAAAGGCGATAATGTCGCCAGCTTGGGCTTCCGCGACTTCAACACGTTCCAAACCATGAAAGCCATAAATTTGCAACATGCGCCCTTTGCGTTCAATACCTTCGCGATTAACAATCGTCAACGGCTGATTAGACTTGATGCTACCACGCTGAATACGACCTATACCAATTACGCCGACATAAGTATTGTAATCTAGGCTGGAAACCTGCATTTGAAAAGGGCCGTCCAAATCAACCGCAGGTGGCTTTACTTTTGCCACTATCGTTTCAAATAGCGGGGTCATATCGCCTTCGGTGATGGTATGTTCCAAACCCGCATAGCCATTGATTGCCGAAGCAAATACGATAGGAAAATCGAGTTGCTCATCGGTTGCACCTAAGCGATCAAACAAATCAAAGGTTTGATCGACCACCCAATCAGGACGTGCGCCAGGACGGTCAATTTTATTGATGACGACAATGGGTTTTAGACCCAGCGCAAAGGCTTTTTGGGTGACAAAGCGGGTTTGCGGCATCGGCCCGTCTACAGCGTCTACTAGAAGCAGCACTGAATCGACCATCGACAGCACCCGCTCAACTTCGCCGCCAAAATCGGCGTGGCCGGGGGTGTCTACGATATTGATGTGATAGCCATTCCAGTCCAGGGCAGTATTTTTTGCCAGAATGGTAATGCCGCGTTCTTTTTCAATATCGTTAGAGTCCATCATGCGTTCGGTCACTTTGGTGTGCGCGGCAAACGTACCGGATTGTTGTAATAATTTATCAACTAGGGTGGTCTTACCGTGGTCAACGTGGGCGATGATGGCGATATTTCTTAAATTTTGGATCACTTTAGGTGTGTACTCTAAGGGTTTAGTGGTTACCAGAATTTATTGAAATACTGGCTTAATTAGGTAAAGAATAGAATGGTCAGGATGTCCGTTTTGGACGTTATTTCCTTGTTGGACTCAGTTTACTATGAGCTATGACGCTAACTTTGTTGCCAGGGCAGGCCACAATGCCGCCAGCCGCCTAAGTTACCGCGATGATTTTGTGGGTCTAACGGACCTTCAAAACCGTCGATAATATTGATAAGCCGCTTATAACCTGCATCTTCCAAGGCTTTTGCGGCGCTTAAAGAACGCTGTCCACTACGGCATAAAAGTAAGATTGGCGCATCAAGATTGGGAATCAATTTATTAACATCACCAACAAAACTGGGGTTTATTGTCCAACTCGGTGCTTCTTTCCAGGGAATATGAACCGCGCCAATGGGATGCCCTACATAAACATGTTCCATCTGCGTACGCACATCCACCAACATTGCGGAAGCATTTTGCTGTAGTAATTTCCAGGCTTGTTGAGGTGTTAGGTTTTCTATCATTTGGATTATAGAAGCGCTGCGCGATGAGTTTTATTGCTTATTTTAGCTAATGTTAACTGCCTATTATCGCATTACTTCATTTTTGGTCAAGAAATCGACGAATTACTTTGCAAATAATTTATCTGATTATGAGTATTGTTGTTTGTAGACCTTGGTTTGATAGCTTATTGGGCAATGATTACGATTTTATTAAGTCCTCGTTTATTTTTTAGATCGTTTGAGAACCTAGCCATTTCAACACACCTTCCCCCGCAGTCCGTCCGCTGGCAAAGCAGGCGGCCAGCAAATAGCCGCCGGTCGGTGCTTCCCAATCCAGCATTTCACCTGCACAAAATACGCCTGGCAGAGCGCGTAGCATTAAATGTTCATCAATTGCGTCAAAGCTGATGCCACCCGCGCTGCTGATTGCCTCGGCAATCGGTCTGGTCGCTATTAGTTTGATGGGGAGTGCTTTGATTGCTGAACACAGTTTTATGGGATCGTTAAAATCTGCCGCAGGCACAGCTTCTCGCAGTAATCCTGCTTTAACGCCATCAAACCCTAAACGTTTACGAAGATGGTTTGCCATGGACTGCTTGCCACGGGGCTGAGAAAACTTGCTTATTAATGTTTCTATTGAGCTTCCTGGTGCTAAATCCAGCGTTAAGGTAGCCGCCCCAGATAAAGCAATTTCATCACGCAAGGCTGCGGATAACGCGTAAATCAAGCTACCTTCAATGCCTGTTGCAGTTATCATGCAGTCGCCTTGTTGGTGAAAATCATTGAACGATGCCATGACCGATTTTAAAGGCTGACCAGCAAAACGGTCACGAAAATGCTCACTCCACACAGCATCAAAACCGCAATTTGACGGCACTAAAGGCGCAATCTGAACGCCTTGTTGAGCAAGTAAAGCTGTCCACGCGCCTGTTGAACCGAGCTGCGGCCAACTACCGCCGCCTAAAGCCAGTACAACCGCATCAGCATTAATTGTTTTTTCACCTTGAGGTGTAATAAAACAAAGTGCTTCGGGATCAGTTTCACCCCAACCTAGCCATTGATGGCGTACATGAAAAGTAACGCCACTTTGCCGCAATCTGTGCAACCATGCCCGTAATAACGGCGCGGCTTTCATTTCAGCCGGAAAAACACGACCTGATGAGCCGACGAAGGTTTCAATGCCCAGACCATGCACCCATGCCTTTAAAGCTTCCGCATCAAAACGATCCAGCATCGGCTTGATGTAAGCGCTACGTGAACCATAACGGGAGAGGAATACCTCATAGGGATCTGAATGCGTGATATTCAGCCCACCTTTACCCGCAATCAGAAATTTACGACCAACGGAGAGCATGGCATCATAGACATCAACCTTGAACCCCGACTGGCTGATAAGCTCGGCAGCCATCAATCCGGCGGGGCCACCGCCGATAATGGCGACGGTTTTATCTGAAAGGCTAGGCAATGTGGACATTATAGTAAGATGGGGTGGGTACAGATGGGTGCAAAGCAATATGAAAACCGCTAAAGACAATATCTTTAACAACATTCCAGCAATCATACCTGAAGAACTGTTTGAAAGCTTGGTTGAGCGTGAAACCTTCAGAATAGAACGGATTGTTTCGCATGGTCACACTACGCCTATTGGGGCATGGTACGACCAGCCTTGGGATGAATGGGTATTGTTGCTACAAGGCGCGGCAATATTGGCTTATGAAGACGGTACTAAGGTCAAGCTACAAGCGGGTGATTATGTGTTGATTCCTGCTCAGACACGGCACAGGGTTGAATGGACACAGCCAGAAGCTAAGACGATCTGGCTGGCAATCCATTTCACGCATTCTTAGTTCAGTAAGTTAAGGAAGCCCTGAACAAGCTTATTTTTGACCACCCCCTATTTTTTCTTAGGAACAACTTTGGGTGTAGCTGGTATTGGCACAGGCACAGCTTCTGGAACTGGCACTGGTACAGTCAATGCAACGGCGGGTTTTTTATGTTTTTCAATAACTTGCGTTTGCTTTATGCCTTGACCATACATAGTCATGGTAATCATAAAACAAATCATGGCGATGCTGCTAATCAGCCATCGGCTGGGCTTTTCCATAAAGAATAAAGCCCATTTTGGCTTAAACATCCCAACAACGAAAAAAAGCAACGTCAAAATACCTAGATTTAGAGCTTGTAGTACCATTTTTTTATCCTGTTAAACATTTACAACACGCGGCGCATTATCCTGTAGCTATGCCTTTGATTGCAACATAACACAAAATTTTTAGAAGAAAACTGGAAATCCCACTCTATGTGCAGTAACCGAGGATTAACTTTTATCCGGTCAATATTTCGGATGACTGCTAAAATCTACAGCATCAACATCCAGAAGAGCAATATCGGTATAAGTATTTGCTCTAAAGGGTATTAGGCTAAACAACCAGGGGGTTTTATGAGTGCAGGTGTGGTTTTTTTAACATTGCTGGTGTTCGCTGTCGTGCTAGTAATTATGAGCGTCAAATCGGTGACCCAAGGCATGGAATTTACCGTTGAACGTTTTGGACGGTATACCAAGACCTTAACGCCAGGCTTGAATATCATCATGCCAGTTATCGACCGAATTGGTGCCAAAATGATTATGATGGAACAGGTCATGAATGTGCCGTCCCAGGAAATCATCACCAAAGACAATGCGATGGTGACCGTTGACGGCGTGGTGTTCTATCAAGTTATGGATACACCTAAAGCCGCTTACGAGGTCAGAAATCTCGATGCGGCTATCTTAAACCTGACCATGACCAATATCCGTACCGTCATGGGTTCGATGGATTTGGATGAGCTGTTGTCCAAGCGCGATGAGATTAATGCCCGGCTATTATCGGTAGTCGATGAAGCCACTGGCCCTTGGGGGATTAAAATTACCCGTATTGAAATCAAAGACATATCGCCACCTAAAGATTTGGTTGAAGCGATGGGGCGGCAGATGAAAGCTGAACGTTTGAAACGTGCCTCTATTCTGGAAGCCGAAGGCTTGCGGCAATCTGAAATCCTTCGTGCAGAAGGCGCACAGCAAGCGACAATTTTGGAAGCAGAAGGCCGTAAGGAAGCCGCCTACCGCGATGCCGATGCCCGCGAACGCTTGGCGCAAGCCGAGGCCAAGGCAACGATGATGGTGTCAGAAGCCATTGCCAAAGGTAATATTCAGGCAGTCAATTATTTTGTGGCGCAGAAATACATCGAATCCTTAAAAGACATTGCCTCAGCGGGCAACAGCAAAATCATTTTTATGCCGCTAGAAGCCAGTAACATTATTGGCGCGCTGGGCGGCATCACTGAACTGGCAAAAGAAGCGATGACTAAGAAGGGCTAACTATATGATTGAATTTGTATTTTGGTACTGGTGGGTGCTGGCGTTTGTATTTCTTATTCTGGAAATGCTCACCCCAGGATTTTTCTTCATGTGGCTGGCGGTTTCCGGCCTTATCACGGGCTTGATTGTCTGGTTGTTTCCAGTGTTGAGCTTAAACATCCAAGTCTTTATTTTTTCCATATTTTCGGTGCTTGCAGTAACGGCATGGAAGTTTTACGGCAAAAAATACCCAACTGAATCCGACCAGCCCCTGCTAAATAAACGTGGGGCGCAATATATAGGTCGGGTTTTTAACTTGCACGAGCCGATAATCAACGGTCAAGGCAAAATCAAAGTGGACGATTCCATCTGGAAAGTCCACGGTGAAGACTGCGAAATCAGCACCAAAGTCAAAGTGATCGCCATCCGGGGTACGGTGTTTGATGTGGAAAAGGTGGTGTAGCTAGTCGAGCAAGTGGCTTGGATGAAGTTTGCGGAATCTGGGAATTTGTGGCTTCAATGATCCCGGATTCCACTTCGTTCCATCCTGGCTACGAATATGAAACTTATTGATCTAGCGGGTAAATTTTTGGGCAAAAAAAAGCGCATTATCAACCAGGAGAAGTAGATAACGCGCTAGTGCTTTAAAAAAGCAGTCTTTACCACGAGGAGCTAACACACGCATAAGCGTATACAATATATAAAGCACATATAATGCCAATTTTTATTATATCTGAACATTTATATTTTATTTGTTAATAAACAATAAGTTATTTTTTAATAAAGTGCTGTGCAGTAGTTGATTGACTAGCAAAGAGTACTCAAATCTATCAATAAGTGACAATATTTGTCGCATTTCAGTACGTTTATTGATTCAGTGGGAAAGATAGCCAGTAGATAGGGCTTGAATCTGCGGTTTACACATATCGTTCTGGCGTGGCAGACGAGCCAAACAATAGTGTAGAACACGGGACTGCGCGCATTGCCGAGCGGCTTTGCGGTTATTGTCTTTGTGGAAAATTAAAAGGCAAAAAAAAGCGCATTACTTATCCGAGGGGGAAAGATAATGCGCCATTGCTCTCATAAGAAAGCAGGTTTACTACGAGGAGATAAAACACGAAAGCGATTTCGTTATTATAATTAACGCAGTTATGATGCCAACTTTCATGTTCATCAAAAAAAATTATTAATATCATATTATTCAATGTGTTATGTTTTTTACTGAATTGGGTGTGCCGTTAAACAGAAGAAATAATGCACTAAAAAACAGCAAAAAGTGACGATTTTTGTCGTATTTCTACGAACAGTTGCACGAGATGTGGTGTGATGAAACTTCTTTCAATCAATAAAGCAGAAAATTCCGTCTTTCTTCTTCCCACGCACGTTCATCCACTAGGGCAAGCGTATCCAAATCCGCAGGATTAGCACCAGAATCATCCGCCCATTCGCGCAACAAGGGAGAACCATTTATCACGTCGATAGCCAGACGGCCGAGTTCGTACTCGTAGGGGAAATCTCGCCATAGCGGATAATCTGGCTGTTGTAGTCTGATTGCCTTGAATGCTAGGGTTTGTAAACGCCAAGGCTGGAAAGCGTTATGGTTGTAACTGGTATCTTCTACATGGATTTGTACGCCGGAACAAAGCTGTCCAGCATATTTGTGGAAAGTCGGTTCAAACCAGCATTCGCGCACGCGGCAGCCTGTTAGCCATTGCGGGGCTAGGTCAAACATGGTTTTGATAAGACTGCGTGCATCAATATCAGGTGCGCCGAACAACTCCAATGGGCGGGTGGTGCCTCGGCCTTCCGATAAGGTCGTGCCTTCCAGCATCACCGTTCCGGCATAGCAGCGGGTCATCCACAGGTTAGGTGCATTCGGGCTGGGGTTGATCCAGGTACGTTCGCCCAAAGGCCAGCCGTAACCAGGCGCAGCTTCCGGTTGCCAGCCTTGCATAGTTATGACCCGACAATCGACATCCAGTTTTATGGTGTTGATAAACCAGTTCGCCAGTTCACCCATCGTCAGACCATGACGCATGGGCATTGCACCCGCACCGACGAAACTTTCCCAACCAGGATGCAACGTTAGCCCTTCGACAGGGCGACCAGCAGGATTGGGACGGTCAAGTATCCAGACCGATTTGCCATGCTTCGCCGCCGCTTCCAGTACATAGCGCAGCGTGGTGATGAAGGTGTAGATACGGCAACCGAGATCTTGCAAATCCACCAGCAACACATCGAAGGTATCCATCATGGTATCGGTAGGACGGCGGACTTCGCCGTACAAGCTGAATACCGGAATGCCAAGGATGGGGTCAATGAAATCGAGCGATTCCATCATGTTGTCTTGCTTATCGCCGCGCAAACCGTGCTGTGGGCCGAACGCAGCACTGAGTTTGATGTCCGGCAAATTAGCCAGGGCATCCAGGGAATGCGTCAGATCGGCAGTGACAGAAGCCGGATGTGCCAATAATGCAACCCGTTTTCCAGCCAACGGCTTACGTAAATCAGGTTCTTCAAGTAGTCGATCAATACCAAATTTCATGCCGCAAGAAAGGTTAAGCCAAGTTAAGTGAGAGGGTAAAGCCGTTGCGATGATGGAAATCAGGCTTACCAGATGGATGAAATAGCGCCCAGTAAGAAAGTTCACCCGCTTTCGTTTCCAGCACGGCGGTAAGTCCTAGTCGATAGGGTTGATTGAGCGGGTTCTCCGGTAAATCAGCTTCGCTAATGACGGCGGTAAGCACCAAAGCGTGGTTAGTGCGGACGAAATGGATGGCGGGGGCTTGCTTGGCTTGCCATTTGTTCCTTGCTCGATAATCATCGAACCCATAAGCCGCCCACTGACTCGATGGCGAAAAATTAAACTCATGATAAGGTGCTTCTTCCACAACCGCTATAAAGGCTTCAAAGCAAGTGTGCTGCCACAATTCATCCACCACACTTGGCGGGTGGGGTTCAGGAATCAAGAGTTTATCAATGTCACCTTGCAATTCATACCGTAACGTAAGATAGCCTTGGTGATACTGTGCTTTCACGCCGATATACAACGCTTTGGTTGCGGCATCAGCGGTATCTGGATGGTGAATTAGGCAAGATTTAGAGATCAAGTTATTTTATTTTATTTTATGTTGGATGAAAATTTACTTCCGTCATTCCGGCACAAATTGCCGGAATGATAGGGGTATCTAACCAGATTACTCAATCCCAAACATCACATCAACCGTGACTGACACTTCTTGTTCACCGACTTGTACTGGAGTGGACGCGCCATCTGCCGTAGCCGTTTTCATCATCCGCACTTCACCATAAGGCATAGGCATTGCAGGAATATCAGAGCCTTCACTGATATATAAAGGCGAACCCAAGCTTACACCTGCCAATTTTGCGTATTGCTCGGCTTTCATCTTAGCATTAGCGTAAGCTTTTTCTCTCGTGTCCCTCAAAGCCGATTCAGGATTATCAATGCCAAAATTAATGCCCTGAACACGGGTTGAATTACCGCCAGCCCGCACCGCACTGTCAATAATATCGCTGGCTTTGTTAATATCACGAATACAAACAGTGACTTGGTTGGATAATTGATAGCCGATAATTCTATTGGCAGTATCTGGCGAATAAGTGGGATATAACGAAACCGAGCGAGTTTGAATGTCTTTATCTGCAACATGTTCACTTTTCACCGCTTTGATAAGTGCTTCCATTGCAACCGCAGCCCGATTACGAGCTGCCTCAGCAGTTTTCGCCTGCACTTCCACCGACAAGGTCAAATCTGCCTTGTCAGGCTTAACAGAAACCTTGCTCGTACCATTGACATGAATGGATCGGGGACGCTGGCTATCAAGGGGTTCGGCATTGGCAGTTGTCATTAGCAGTGTACTCATTAAAGCGAGGATAAATAAAATGAACATTGGGCGGCAGTGATAATAAAACATAAATGACTTTCTCAGTATTTCAAAAATTAGATTCAACAGCGTTTTTTGAAGCTATCTCAATTGAATTAAGTATGAGTGATTTTACATGAATATAAGCATAGCTTATAAGTCGCAGCATCAATAAAGCTTAGATATGACTTTCAAATAGATCAGAAAAAACGTTGCTTTGCCTAAAGCCTAAACAACGTTTTTTCTCATAAGCTAAGGGGATAATGATTTTATTGTTACGAAAAAAACCCTGCTTAACCGTATAATAAGCTGCTATTTCACAGGTAGTGAGGTGTAAATTATGCAAATCATCCAGGAAGCACTGACGTTTGACGACGTTTTGCTGCTACCCGCGCACTCGACAGTGCTGCCCCGCGAGGTGCAAATCAAAACCCAGTTGACACGCACCATTGCGCTCAATATTCCCCTGGTTTCCGCTGCGATGGATACCGTGACCGAAGCCCGGCTTGCCATTGCGATGGCGCAGGAAGGCGGCATCGGCATTATCCACAAGAACATGACCGCCGAACAACAAGCGCGTGAAGTGCAGAGCGTCAAGAAATTTGAAAGCGGGGTGATTAAAGACCCCATTACGGTTTCACCTGACATTACGATACGAGATGTCATCAAACTTACTCGTGCTAAAAATATTTCTGGCGTACCCGTTGTTGATGGTGACGAATTGGTTGGCATTGTTACCAGCCGTGATTTGCGCTTTGAAACCCGCTTTGATGAACCCGTCTCAAAAGTAATGACCCCCAAAGAGCGGTTAATTACGGTGAGCGAAAATGCCGACCCGAAGGAAGCTATCGCTTTGCTGCACAAACACCGCATCGAAAAAGTGCTGGTGGTAAATGAAAAATTCCAATTGCGCGGCATGATTACCGTCAAAGATATCCAAAAAGCCAAAGATTACCCCCAAGCCTGCAAGGACGAGCAAGAACGCTTGCGCGTCGGTGCGGCGGTTGGTACGGGATTCGGCACGGAAGAACGGGTAGCGGCACTCGTTGCAGCAGGTGTGGACGTAATTATCGTCGATACCGCCCACGGACATTCCCAAGGTGTGTTGGATAGGGTGCGCTGGGTTAAAAAGCATTACCCGCATGTACAGGTTATTGGCGGCAATATCGCCACCGCAGCGGCGGCATTGGCATTGGTTGAAGCAGGTGCAGATGGCGTAAAAGTTGGCATCGGCCCCGGCTCGATTTGTACTACGCGGATTGTGGCCGGAGTAGGTGTTCCGCAAATTACCGCCGTCAGCAATGTTGCAGAAGCCTTGAAAGGCACGGGCGTACCATTGATCGCCGATGGCGGTATCCGTTATTCCGGTGATGTTGCCAAAGCCTTGGCAGCGGGAGCGCATTCGGTCATGCTGGGCGGATTATTCGCCGGCACGGAAGAAGCACCGGGCGAGGTCGAATTGTTCCAAGGGCGGTCTTATAAATCCTACCGTGGCATGGGTTCGTTAGGGGCGATGTCACAAGTGCAAGGCTCTAGCGACCGTTATTTTCAAGATGAAACCGACTCCGTTGAAAAGCTGGTGCCTGAAGGCATTGAAGGCCGAGTCCCCTACAAAGGCAGTTTGCTCGCGGTTATCCACCAATTGCTGGGCGGTGTTCGCTCCAGCATGGGTTATACCGGAGCCAAATCAATCAAAGACTTACATGAAACCGCCCAGTTCGTGCGCGTAACCAGTGCAGGAATGCGGGAAAGCCACGTCCACGATGTGACAATTACTAAGGAAGCGCCAAACTATCGGACTGAGTAGTCCGTTATGTCTTCGGGCATTTCTAAGCATTTCAAAAGGGAAGCTATTTTCATGGTTAGCTTTCCGATTGTTTTAATTTTAATCGCTTTGATCGCTGGAATCTTTGGGTCAAAAATAATGCATTACCAAGCAGTTAAAAAATGCCGTCAATCAGGTGGAACATACGAGCCAGAAAAACTGGAATGTGTAATTCCCAACAGGAAAATGAGTGAAACAATCAAATAATATCCATAGCCACAAAATCCTCATCCTAGATTTCGGCTCACAATACACCCAGTTAATCGCCCGTCGCATCCGTGAAATCGGCGTTTACTGCGAAATTTATTCCTGTGAATGCACGGAAGAAGAGGTTAAGAATTTCGCACCCAACGGTATCGTTCTATCCGGTGGCCCAGAGACGGTCACCAGTTCCGACACCCCCAGAGCGCCAGCTTGCGTCTTCGAGCTGGACGTTCCGGTATTGGGTATTTGTTACGGTATGCAGACCATGACTGAGCAACTGGGCGGCAAAGTCGAAACTTCAAGTCATAGGGAGTTCGGCTATGCGCAAATCAGGGCGCGGGGTCATTCCAAGTTATTGCTAGGTATTGAAGACCATTTGTCGCCCGAAGGCTTTGGCTTGCTGGATGTCTGGATGAGCCACGGCGACCGAGTTGTTGACCTGCCAGAAGGCTTCAAGCTGATTGCAAGCTCTGACGGCGCACCGATTGCCGGTGTTGCCGATGAAGAACGCGGCTTCTATGCCCTGCAATTCCACCCCGAAGTTACCCACACCAAACAAGGCACGCGCATATTGTCCCGCTTCGTGCTGGAAATCTGCGGCTGCGAAGATTTATGGACAGCCAGCAGCATTATCGACGACAGCATCCAAGCCGTTCGTGCTAAGGTGGGCAACGACCACGTTATCTTAGGCCTTTCCGGTGGAGTTGATTCCTCCGTGGTGGCGGCATTGCTGCATAAGGCGATTGCCGACCAGTTAACCTGCGTATTCGTCGATACCGGATTGCTGCGATTGCACGAAGGCGATCAGGTGATGGCAACCTTTGCTGAACACATGGGCGTTAAGGTTATCCGTGTAAATGCCGAACAGCGTTATCTAGCCGCGCTGGAAGGAGTTACCGATCCTGAACAAAAGCGAAAAATCATCGGCAATTTGTTCGTAGAAATTTTTGACGAACAAGCAGGTAAAATAACGGATGCAAAGTGGTTAGCCCAAGGCACGATCTATCCTGACGTGATCGAATCGGCAGGATCAAAAAGTGGTAAAGCGCATTTGATTAAATCGCACCACAACGTCGGCGGCTTACCAGAAAATATGAAGTTAAAATTGGTTGAGCCGTTGCGCGAGTTGTTCAAGGATGAAGTGAGAAAAATTGGTTTAGAACTTGGCTTACCTTCAGACATGGTGTTTCGGCATCCGTTCCCAGGCCCCGGTTTGGGTGTACGTATCTTGGGTGAAGTCAAAAAGGAATTTGCGGATTTGCTGCGGCAAGCCGATGCTATTTTTATCGAAGAACTGTATCGCCATGACCTGTATAACAAAGTCAGCCAAGCCTTTGCCGTATTCCTGCCAGTGAAGTCGGTAGGTGTCATGGGCGACGGTCGGCGTTATGATTATGTGATCGCCCTACGTGCCGTAGAAACCATCGATTTCATGACCGCACGCTGGGCGCATCTGCCTTACGAGTTCCTCGACCTGATGTCCCGCCGCATCATCAACGAAGTCGCTGGCATTTCCCGTGTGACCTACGACATCTCCGGTAAACCCCCCGCCACCATTGAATGGGAATAACCGAACAAGATGAAGACTGGATGCGCCATGCACTAAGACTGGCGCAACGGGCAGAATCTCTGGGTGAAGTTCCTGTCGGTGCGGTGTTGGTCAAAGACAATCAATGTCTTGCTGAAGGCTGGAACTCACCCATCGCTAGC
>NZ_CBAROL010000035.1:0-24767 GCF_964779595.1 Methyloglobulus sp. | reverse complement strand
AAAACCGCGAAAAATAGCCAAGGGTTTATGAAAAATGGCGAGATAAATGCGTATTTCAGCCGAATACCGCCCATTAAGGTGAATGCCAATTCAAAAAAATCGGCTTTTGACCAGTCAGCCGGAGTTTCTGCTGTTTGTGCAAAGGTCTCCTGCAATAAACAAGAAGCAACATTCCCTAACCACGCCACTATTCCACATTAAGGAGCACAACAAAACCTATGGCGCGAACCCTTTTGGTTGTCGATTCATTGTCCGACTGGAGTCCCTATTACCCCAGCGATCAAGTCATCACTTTTGAGACTTATCTTGCCACGGAAAAGGAAGATTCCGAGCATAGAGTGCGTATTATCAATCTTTGTAGCAGTTATTCCTATTTGTCCGACGGTTACTATTGTTCTTTACTGGCAGAAGCGCGGGGCCATCACGTTATCCCTTCCGTCAAGGTATTGAATGACATAGGGAAAAAGGCACTTTATCAACTGCAACTGGAAGACTTGTCGCAGACCTTGGAGCGGGTTTTCAAGAATCAGGACAAAAATGATGAAATCAAGGTGCTGAGTTTTTTTGGCACGACGCAAGATCCTGCGTTTCAGGATCTTGCAAGATTGTTGTTTGAACGTTTTTCCTGCCCGATTTTGGAAGTGACGCTGGGTTATGTGCAACAGTGGGAAATCACGGATTTAAAAGCCGTATCGCACCGCGACCTTGATGATGCCAATGAAACCTTGTTTGCGATGGCGCTGGATAAATTCAGCAAAAAAGTGTGGCGCAAAGGTCGCGCCCGTAAAGCCGCACGATACGACCTTGCCATCCTGGTCAATCCTTCGGAAGCCTTGCCGCCCAGTAATCGGGGTGCGCTGAAAAAATTTATCGGTATAGGCAGGGAAATGGGTATCGAAATTGAACTGATTACCCAACAACATTATGGCAGGTTGCCGGAGTTTGATGCCTTGTTCATCCGGGAAACCACGGCAATCGACCATCATACCTACCGTTTTGCCAAAAAGGCGGAGGCCGAAGGTTTGGTTGTCATAGATGATCCGACTTCCATCCTGCGTTGCACCAATAAGGTCTACTTGGCGGATTTATTCCGCACCCATAAAGTGCCGTCGCCCAAAACCTGGATACTGCACAAAGGCAATAGTGAGCATCTGGACCAACTGGAAAGCAAGGCTGGTTTTCCGGTGGTCATCAAAATCCCTGACGGTTCTTTTTCCAAAGGCATTGTCAAAGTGAATAATCGGCAAGAACTTGAGGTAAAAGTTGCTGAATTGTTTGAAAAGTCGGCTCTGCTGTTAGCCCAGGAGTTCCTGTACACGGATTTCGATTGGCGTATCGGTGTGTTCAATAACAAAGCCTTGTATGCGTGCCGCTATTACATGGTCAAGAACCATTGGCAAATTTACCGCCACGGCGAAAAGCGTACGGATAGTGGGCATTTTGAAACCATGCCGACGTTTGACGCACCCAAAGCCGTTCTGGATGCCGCCCTAAAAGCCACGCAAGCCATAGGCAATGGGCTTTACGGGGTGGACGTAAAGGAAAAAGACGGCAAAGGTTATGTGATAGAAGTCAATGACAACCCGAACATCGACCGAGGCATTGAGGATAAATATTTGGGTGACGAACTATACCGTCAGGTTATGGCGGAATTTTTGCGGCGGATGGAGAATAGCAGCAAGGGAGTATGATGAAAACTCCGCCCTCGTGGAAGCAAGCACATGAATAATTACAACTTATGCGTAGCGATCTCAATACCCGCCTGCTGATACTGTCTATAGCGATTTCGACCGATTGTTTTGGTTTCTTCGCTGTTATCCAATATTTCCAGAATCCGTTCAGCTTGTTGAAAATTTTGAGGACATTGAGAAGATAGGTTTATCACGGAGTTCTGCCAGTGTTCAGGGGGATTGCTTGAACCTATCAACACGATACTTTCAACACTGACCACCTCGCCAGTGTAAATTTGATGCGGGATAAAGCTACCTGCCCTGAACGTCCAGAGCAGGTCGTCGATGAGTTGGCTTTGCTCTAATGAATCGGTGAGTACGTAAGCAAAAACGCCGCTGCGATAGGCTTTTTCGATTAATTTGCAAGCGAACAGATAGCGTTCTTGGGGCGATTCAGTTGCTAGTACGTAAAAATTGATTTCTGGCACACGCCTAACCTATGACACAGCTCGGTCGATGAGGTATTGGCTTAATAAAGGCACGGGGCGACCGGTTGCGCCTTTGTTTTGTCCGCTACGCCACGCTGTTCCGGCGATGTCCAGATGTGCCCAGCGGAAGTTTTTGGCGAAATGCGAGAGGAAACAGGCGGCGGTGATCGTACCTGCGTCTTTGCCACCAATGTTGGCAAGGTCGGCAAAATTGGATTTAAGCAGTTCTTGATATTCTTCCCATAAGGGCAAACGCCAGACACTGTCACAGGCGGTTTCTCCCGCTTTGATTAGAGCATTGCACAGCTCGTCATCATTACCCAATAAGCCACTAGGAATCTTACCTAATGCAACTAAACACGCGCCAGTCAAAGTTGCCAAGTCGATGACAACATCAGGCTTGTAGCGTTCTGCGTAAGTCAACGTATCGCAAAGGATCAAGCGGCCTTCGGCATCGGTGTTCAAGATTTCGATGGTTTTGCCCAACATGCTGGTGACAATATCGCCGGGTTTGTTGGCATCGCCATCGGGCATATTTTCGGATGAGGGAACCAAACCCACGATATTGAGCGGTAATTGCATTTTTACCGCTGCCAGCAACGTACCCATGACCGCCGCGCCGCCGCACATGTCGTATTTCATCTCGTCCATACCTGCGCCTGGCTTCAAGGAAATTCCCCCGGCATCGAAGGTCAAACCTTTGCCCACTAAAACGATAGGTTTGCCGTCTTTTTTGCCTCCGAAATATTCCAGCGCAATCAATTTTGCGGGTTGGCGACTGCCTCGTGAAACCGACAGAAAAGAACCCATGCCGAGTTCTTTCATTTCCGATTCCTCCAGGATTTTAACGCTGAGTCCTGGATGAGTTTTGCCAAGTTCAACAGCTTGTTCAGCCATGTAAGTCGGGGTGCAAACATTGCCAGGAAGATCGGCGAGCGCTTTGGTAAGGCTAACACCTTCTGCAATTGCCAAACCTTGGATTAATCCTGATTGCGCCAAAGCAATCCCACTTTCCGAGGTGGCAATAGCGACTTTTTGCAGCTTGCTTTCAGTTTCCTTATCGGATTTGAGGGCGGTAAATTGGTAGCTGGCATCGTTGAATACTTCGACGATTTGCCGTACATTCCATTGCAGATTACTACCTTCAACGGCAACGTCCGCAAGGCCACAGGCAATAGATTTAATGTAAGGTTTTTTTAGGCTATTTACCGCAGCCGACAATGCTTTCCGGTAATTTTTGGGTGATAAGGGATTGCTTTCGCCCAATCCAACCAACAGCACACGTTCAACCCCGCTATCGGGAATAACATTCATTAGGACGGTTTCGCCAATCTTACCGCTAATATCACCACGGCTAACAACTGTCGCGATTATGCTTTGCAGCTTATCAGAAAGACCCGCTCCAGAAGGAATCAGTTGCTGGTTTTGAAGCTGGTTCTGAAAAACGCCGATAATGATACAATCACAGGGCAGTGTTTCTATGGGCGCAATTTCTATAGAATAGTCCATCTTTTTTATGCTAAATCTGTTGGGTTGGGGTTGCGAATAGACTGAATAAGTCTGCTCAAATTATGGTTTGATTATACATCACAATTATTGTTTTGATGAGGAGATAGGCTTGGAAGCGGATTGGCCTAAGGGCTATAAAATGGGTAAGCGACCCTTGGTTACCATCCTGGACAAGATGATAGCCCTGGACTTGCTGAAGACACTGTTATCGGTGTGGACTGTCATTGTGGTCATCATCGTGAGCCGTAAATTCATCAAGATACTTGATAGGGCAATTGAAGGGCATGTTTCTAATGACACCCTATTGACAATCTTGGGCTTAAAAACCGTGACTTCCAGTATTTCCCTGTTACCTGCTGCCACTTTTATGGCGCTTTTGATGGTATTGGGAAGATTGTACAAAGACCAGGAAATGTCAGCAATCGCGACGGCTGGCGGCGGCGCTGGAACGCTCTATCGAGCGGTTTTTTTGCTGGTGTTTCCTTTAAGCATTATAAGTTTTGGTTTATCTGTCTATGTTTCGCCCTGGGCTGAAAATCGAACTCAAGGCATTATGCATCAAGATGAACAAACCTCCGATATTCGCGGTATTGCGGCAGGCAAATTCAGCGAATACAGCCGAGGCGACTTGGTTTTTTACGTCGAAAATATTACGGCGGAAAAAAAAATGCACTCTGTTTTTGTGCAAAACAGGAAGAAAAACAAACTGAGCATTATTAGTGCTGAACTAGGTCGCTTCGAGGAATTACCTGGTGGTCGTTATATGATTTTTGAGAACGGTGAACGCATACAAGGCAAACCGGGTGATTTCGACTATACCATTGAAAAATTTAAGGAATACGCCGTTAAAATAGAAGAATCGACACTTCCCATGAGCGCAACACCCAGAGCGGCTTCCAGCGCTACGTTATGGAAATCTAAAGGTAAAAGGGAACTTGCAGAACTACAAGACCGACTAACAGTACCTTTGGGCATTCTACTGCTCGGTTTTATTGCCGTGCCACTGTCCAGAATATCGCCTAGAGGTGGCATCTACGGCATCATGTTGATGGGTTTTTTGATTTACTTTACCTATGGAAATCTTTCTAGTGTTGCTCAAAGCTGGGTTATTAAGGGTTCTATTCCGACCTGGCCCGGCATGTTTTGGGTAAACTTATTGTTGTTCTTTATTGGCTTGCTATTACTGGCAAACTGGTACGGATTCCAATGGCTAATCTTAACTATCAAGCAAAAAGTCTCAAAATGAAGGTATTGTCATTATATATCGCCAAAGAAATCCTGAAAGGCTCACTGATTGCGCTGTTAATTTTGTTAACGTTGTTCAATTTATTTACTTTTGCCGATGAATTGAAGGATATAGGCAAAGGTCACTACGGTTTGAAAGAAATTTTTTATTACCTCGCATTGACCTCGCCCACTGTTTTTTATGAGCTTGTTCCTGCATCGGCATTGATTGGCAGCTTGTTTGTACTAGGCTCTATGGGCAATAATCGCGAGTTGATTGCCATGCAGGCATCTGGCCTATCTGTTATGGGCATTATTAAAGCCACTATGCTGGCAGGTCTCGCGTTAGTAACTTTAGCCATTCTGATTGGGGAATTTATCGCGCCGTTAGGTGAGCGACTGGGACAGCAAATTAAAATGACTGCCATTAATGAACACATCATCATGAATTCCAACTACGGTTTGTGGTTGCGGGAAGGAACAAACTTTATCAATGTGCGTCGGGTAGAAGACGATGGCAAATTGGCTAATATCAGCATGTATGAACTGGATGAGAAAGGTCATTTACTGCATGCCAAACACGCCGGCAAAGCAACGTTTCTGGGCAAAAAAACCTGGCGCTTGGAAAACATTAAACAATCGACGATTTCAACACAGCAAATTCAGGTAAGCCACGAAGCCGAACAGACCTGGAAATCAACAATTGCCCCTAATTTATTGAAAATTGTTGTCGTTGACCCTAAGGATCTCTCACTTTACGACTTGGCGATGTATGTCGAATTCTTAAAAGGTAATCATCAAAAATCACATGGCTACGAGGTCGCTTTTTGGGGACGCGCTGTTAGCCCGTTAACGACGTTCATTATGATGCTGGTATCTGCGCCCTTTGTCATTGGCATTCATCGCGGGGTGAGTGTCGGCGCTCGCATCATGATTGGCGTTACCATCGGGATGGGTTTCAATATTTTCGACAAAATAATCAATCATGTCGGCTTGATTTATAACCTCAATCCGCCATTGATGGCGCTGCTCCCCAGTTTATCGGTACTCGCTATCGTATTATTTGCTATGAAAAAAGCGCAAACTTAAGGCAACTCTTTAAAAAATCAGTTGATAATACAACTTGTGATTTTTTTTGTTTTAATATCAAAATATTAAAATAATACTGCCTTATTACTGTTAAACAGTATGGCTTAATGATGTCTGTATTTGTTGGTCTAAAGCAGTAATTTTTTTACAAAGCTGACTTATCTGTGTGTTAGTATTAGAAATTACCTATGCAGTCTTCAGGTAACAGAAAACCACATTCGTAACTCAACATCAGGATATCTAAGTATGAAAACTAAAGAGATTATTGCTACCAGTTTGATAAGTGTCGCTTTGTTGGCAGGCTGCGATGGTGGCAGTCAAGCACCACAAACCCCTGCTACTGAACAATCTACGACAAGTACAGCCCCTGAAGCAGTCTCTAAAGCCGCTGATGCCGGAGCTGCCGCTGTTGAAAAAGCGACTGATACTGGTGCAGCCGCTGTAGATAACGCAGCAAGTGCTGGTGCCGCTGCTGTTGAAAAAGCGAGCGATGCTGGCGCAGCCGCCGTAGATAGTGCTGCAACTGCTGGTACTGCTGCTGTTGAAGGTGCTGCCGCTGCCGGAGCTGCCGCTGTTGAAAAAGCAACCGATGCTGGTGCTGCCGCCGTAGATAGCGCAGCAAGTGCTGGTGCCGCTGCTGTTGAAGGTGCTAAAAGCGCGGGCACTGCTGCAGTTGAAGGTGCAGCTGCCGTTACTGGTGGCACTGTAGATGCCGTCAAAGGAGCTGCCAGTCAAGCCACCGAAACGGTTGTAGCCCCCGCTACAGATTCCGTTGCTAAACCTTTAGAAGCCGCAAAAGAAGCCGTATCAACAGCAATTGAAGCTGATAAGGCAAAAGAAGCTGCTGCCGCTGCTACGGGTAAATAAATCTACCGATAAATGTGCCTAGCAGAGTTCCTCTGCTAGGCAACTAGCTTTTTCCTCAGTTAAACCCCGCCTTAATCCCACAACAGATATTTACTGCGATACCAAAACGTTAATCCGCTGTTCTTAAAAGCACGAAAGGAAGAATCCTCCTCAAACTCTTGAAAACTTCGTGACCTTCGTCTTCTTCGTGGTTATTCTTTCAGTTTATTCTAAGCCACACTACTCACAGTCCTTTATGAGCATTCTAAAATTCAATGGCATTCTGCCTAAAATAGGCCATTCGACTTACATAGCCGACAGCGCAGTCGTGATTGGCGATGTCACAATTGGCGATAATGTCTCTATTTGGCCGACAACGGTGGCACGAGGGGATGTTGAAAGCATCACGATAGGCGACGATACCAATATCCAGGACGGCTCTGTCTTGCATGTCACCCATTACGGAAAATTTACGGATCGCGGTTATCCGTTAACGATTGGCAAAGGTGTAACGGTAGGTCACAGAGCAATTGCCCATGCCTGCACGATAGGTAACTATTGCTTGGTCGGGATGGGGGCGATCATTATGGATGCTGCCGTTATTGAAGATTTCGTGATGTTAGGTGCAGGCGCATTAGTCCCATCCGGCAAAGTTTTGGAAAGTGGGCATCTTTACGTGGGATCACCTGCAAAATTGGTCAGATCATTAACGGATAAGGAGCGGGAATTTTTGATTTATTCCAGCCAACACTATGTTGATCTCAAGAACAAATATCTTGGCAATACGTGAACCTTTGCAATCGAATTTAAAAGCGTGTCGCAGCATTTACAGCACCCACCACATTCTCGCTAAACCCTATTGTGCCTTGCACCTTACGCCTTAAAATCCTTACCCTTCTGCAACAAATCGTCGTGCAGCATTTAGCGCATCAATGACGGGTTGCGTTTGTGGTCGAATGTTTCGCCATAAAAAAAATGCTTCGGCAGCTTGTTCGACCAGCATTCCTAGGCCATCCAGACTTTTTTTGGCATTATGTTCCACGCCCCAGCGGACAAATGATGTAGGTTTGTTACCGTAAGCAAGGTCGTAACAGATGCCATCTTCCGCCAATACATCATCTGGAAGCGGAGGCAATTCATCATACAAACTTGCCGAAGTCGCATTGATAATCAAATCGAATTGTTGACCTCTTATATTACTATACCCACAACCTTCTATATCACCAAAAAGGCAAAATTCTGCCGCCAAATCACTGGCTTTTTGGCGAGTTCGGTTAGCTAACATTAACTGTTGTGGGGACTTTTCCAGAAGTGGCGCAAGAATACCTCGACACGCGCCGCCTGCACCCAAAATTAAAATCCTAGTTCCTTTTAAGGTAATATCGTGATTGACTGTCAAGTCCGCTATCAGACCGCAGCCATCCGTATTGTCGCCTAATATGCGGTCATCGTCTTCGATAATAAGGGTATTGACGGCTCGGCTCAGTTCAGCGCGTTTGGTAGTAATATCAGCAAATGCCCAGGCTAACTCTTTCAGTGGCAAGGTACAATTTAAGCCTTTGCCTCCTTGAGAAAAAAACGCCTTTACCGACTCTCTAAATCGCTCTGCCGGTACCTCCTGTGCGGTATATTCAAGTAATTGTTGGGTTTGTTCTGCAAAAAGCTGATGGATACGCGGTGACTTACTGTGCTTTATTGGCGATCCAAACACCGCATAACGGTCTTTACCAATCATCTTTAACCCTTTTTTATCATAGCTTGTTCCAATAAGATTGGTACATTATAGCAATTACTTAAACAACAGCATTCAATCTTAAAGTGCTTCGTAAAAATAAGGTATCCATAAAACTTAGCCAAGCGTAATCGTTCTCAACAATGAACCCGAACATGAGGACAAAAAAATAGCCGCATTGTGCGGCTATTTTTAGCTGTATTATTTAACTGTCACTTTATGAAATCAACAATCAGAAACAGCACAACTGTCAAACCTAAGCCACAGTGAATAACACCTTTAACCGAAGCATAAGGTCCCATCTTGCCACCTTCTGGCAACTTACTTAATGCACCGATATTTTTCAGCACCGGATAAGCACCGTTGTACTCTAACGCTAGAATTATTGCAGCGGCGAGTAAAAACGACAGAAAATTAAATCCATGCGGAAAATGTGTTGAAGCCCCCATAAAGTACAACATTGGCACTGAAAACAAGGCATTAGTGCGTGATGCCAAACCCGCTGTTGCCAATGCACCAGCGGCTTCAGGCAATGCTTGACCACCATTGGCGACTTGAGTTGCAGAAGCAATCACGATTTTTTGGTTAGGCCAAATAATCAACCACACATTAGCAAACATGATAACGCCCAGAAGTGAACCGATATAAATATCAAGCGAACCACTAGCGCCACGTAGACCAAGAATCGCCAAGCCAGTCAATACTGTAGCCATTGCACCCCAACGAAACCACCATAAGGCTTTTGGCACTAACTTTTGGATAGCGTCCGACTTTGCCGCGCCATCGGCTTCTTTAAAGTATTCGCCTTGTACCAGATTGAAGTAGTAAAGCAAGCCGATCCAGGTAACACCTGCTAACAAATGCCCCCAGCGCAGCAGCATTTCATAACCGGCGGTTGTTGTAACTAATTCCATAGCAATACCTCTTTTGTAATGTTGTTATTGATTTTAAGCACATCCTTCGTCGTGATAGTGCTTTTAAGATAATGTTTTTCTAGGTAAACCCTTCAAGTCTGAGCCAGCCACCGCGCCACAGATTTTGCAAAATAAGTCAGAATTGCATCACTGCCAGCACGCTTGAACGCCAGCAGGGATTCCAAAACGACTGCTCTCTCGTCCAGCCAACCATTCATGGCAGCAGCTTTAATCATAGCATATTCACCGCTGACCTGATAAGCAAAAGTGGGTACGCCGTAGCTGTCTTTTACCCTGCGGATGATGTCCAGATACGGCATTCCTGGCTTAATCATCACAATGTCCGCACCTTCCTGCAAATCAAGCTGGATTTCACGCAAAGCCTCATCAGAATTGGCTGGATCCATTTGATAGCTGTACTTATTACCGCCGCCCAAATTGCCTGATGAACCCACGGCATCCCGAAATGGCCCATAAAAACTGGAGGCATATTTAGCGGAATAAGCAAGAATCCTGGTATTAATATGCCCTTTTGCTTCCAAAGCCTGCCGAATTGCACCAATTCTGCCGTCCATCATATCCGAAGGCGCTACTATATCTGCACCTGCATCGGCATGGGAAAGTGCTTGCCTGACGAGGACATTATTAGTCTCATCATTAATAACATAGCCTTGGTCATTGATAAGTCCGTCTTGCCCGTGACTGGTAAATGGATCGAGCGCAACATCGGTGATGATACCCAATTGCGGCACAGCTTGTTTCAATGCGCGAACACTGCGTTGAACCAAGCCGTCTGGGTTATACGCTTCTGCAGCATCGTCGGATTTTTTATCAGTACCAACAACTGGAAACAGCGCAATGGCTGGAATGCCGAGTTCGTAAACCTCTTTTGCTTCAGCCAGTAACAAATCCAAGGAGACTCTTTCGATACCCGGCATGGATGAAATCGACTCCCGCAAATTTAAGCCTTCAGTAACAAACATAGGATATATTAAATCGTCGGTGCTGAGTTGATTTTCACGCATTAATCGGCGGGAAAAATCATCAAAACGCATTCTTCTCATGCGTATGAAAGGAAAATTAATGTTACTATAAGCCATCTTATTCTGTACTCATGGATTAGGGAATATTGGACTTTTACACGGGTTTAACTGTCGTACTAATTGCAACGGCTTGATTGAAAAAAGCGTAAACCGCATTCCTGCTTATTCGCACTATCAACTGCTGGTCGCTCACACTTAATAACTCAAGCGAATTGGCTCGATTTTAGAGGGTTTTATGAAAACAAAACAACATAATATATTCGGTTTATTCATCTTGCTACTTAGCTTGCTATCAATAACTGCTGCGAAAGCGTCAGACTTGCTGCCTCCTCAACTGGCAATTCAAGAGGCATCGGACAAACTCCAACAGAAGTTGCAGGATAAAGCCTTTATCCAAAACTTTTCACAAGTTGCCCAATTTGTTGACCAAGCCATCAATCCGCATACGGATTTTGATAAAATTTCCGAGTTAGTTTTGGGTAAATTATGGATTTCTGCAAGCGGCGATGAAAAAAACCGTTTTAAACACGAGTTTCAGACCTTACTGGTACGGACGTATTCCCGCGCTTTTGTGGAATTTAAAGACTGGACAGTACGCTTTCTGCCTTTAGAAATGGCAAGCGGCTCTAACAAAGTTGTCGTGAAGACCGAAGTGTTGCAACCTGGACTACAACCCATCAGCGTAAACTACCGTATGTTATTGGGTAATGGTGTCTGGAAAGCCTACGACATCATGATCGAAGGAGTTAGCTTGGTAACCAATTACCGCTCAACATTCAGCAATGAAGTCAAAACCAAAGGCTCGTTAGGTGCGGTGATTGAAAGCTTGGCTAAACGTAACGCGGAAGCTTTGTCTGCCAAAAACTCCTAAGATTGCTGCAAATACCCTCCTTTCCGCTCGGAAAGGAGGGTAGGCAGTAAACAAAACTCACCCCGCTTTGCTATTGCGCTTATGCTTTTGCTATCCGTTGCTATTCAACACACCATCCGGTATTCCGTCCTCAAGAACATCTAGTTCGTCGTGATTTCATTGAAAGATTCCATTTATGCCAATCCTCTCGGTGAAATTAACGCGTTCACGTTTGACGAAAACGTTGTCAGCGTATTCCCCGACATGATCCAACGCTCTGTGCCTGGTTACAGCACGATTATCACAGCTATCGGTTTGCTGGCACAGCGTTACGCGCAGCCTAACAGCCGTTGTTATGACTTAGGTTGCTCCTTGGGTGCTGCCGCGTTATCCATGCGCGAACAGATAGCCGCCGAAAATTGTCGCATCATTGCTGTTGATAACTCGCCAGCGATGGTGTCTGGATTGGAACAAAAACTGCGACAACTACCTTCATCAATTCCGGTTGATGTGCTGTGTGCTGACATCCGAGATATAAGCATCGAAAACGCGTCGGTTGTCGTGTTGAATTTTACCTTGCAGTTTATCCCTATAGAAGACCGGTTGGTTTTTCTGCAAAAAATCAACAGCGGTCTGTTGCCCAGCGGTGTACTGATATTATCTGAAAAACTTAAATTTGATGATGACAAACAAAACACCTTACAAGCCGATATGCACCATCAATTTAAAAAAGCCCAGGGTTATAGCGACCTAGAAATCAGCCAAAAACGCACCGCATTGGAAAACGTGTTAATCCCTGAAACCTTTAGCTTACATCAACAACGACTGCTTGAAGCGGATTTTAGCAGTGCGGAAGTGTGGTTTCAATATTTTAATTTTGCTTCGATAATCGCGCTTAAGTGATTGATTATCAATTATTGTATCAATTACTTAGATCTGCAACAGCAGATGTATGGGCAGCTTGCTTACCGCAGCAACTTAGCGAGGCATTCGACCACAGCCGACATGGGCATTTGTCAACATGGCAGCAGCTAATAGAAAACTTGCCGGAATTTCCTATCACGCAACGCAACTTGAATACAGATGCTGTACAGATAGGTTGTGCGAGTGACCTAAGCGAACAGGCAAAAACAACACTGGAAACCCAGCTAAAAAGTCTGCATCCCTGGCGCAAAGGTCCATACCAGCTATTCGACATTACTATTGATGCCGAATGGCGTTCGGATTGGAAATGGCGGCGTGTCGAACAGCATATTTCCCCGCTCAAACACCGCTTAGTATTAGATGTGGGCTGTGGCAACGGCTATTATTGCTGGCGTATGCTGGGTGCTGGAGCAAAATGTGTCATCGGCATTGATCCTACCCTATTGAATGTTATGCAGTTTCAGTTTATCCGCAAGCTGCACGGAGGTGAACCATCGGTTTACGTCCTGCCATTAGGCATAGAAGATCTACCTTATGGCATGAAAGCATTTGATACGGTATTTTCGATGGGCGTATTTTATCATCGCCGCTCACCTATCGACCATTTGCTGGAATTGCGAGACAGCCTTGTTCCTGGCGGCGAGCTGGTTTTGGAAACGCTAGTGATTGATGGCGGATTAGGCGACGTGCTAGTCCCTGAAGACCGATACGCACAAATGCGTAATGTCTGGTTTTTGCCGAGTGCGCCGACTTTGATGGGCTGGTTAAGCCGCTGCGGATTCAAGAATATTCGTCTCGTTGACATCACTGCAACCTGTACGGAAGAGCAACGTAGTACAGAATGGATGACTTTTCATTCCTTAAAAGATTATCTCAACGAAGACAATGCCTTATTGACCTGCGAAGGCCTACCAGCACCCAAAAGAGCCGTTTTCATCGCACAAACCGCATCCGATTAAACTATTTAAACGCAATGAATCTAATACTAAAGACTAGGAATAGGTATTAGCCTATTTTTAATCCTTGAACCTTATCAGCCTTTCAACTATATTCATGGGATACGATCATCAGGTAGAGATGTCATGGCAGCAGCAACAACAGATTTTCATTTCAGCGGGCTGGCAAAGTGCCTAATTCACGAAGGCCTGTTAACCGAACAGAATGCTAAAACATATATTCATGAAGCCCAAAAAAACAAGGTTTCGCTGATAAGCTATTTGGTTGCCAACAAACTTGTCGATAGCAGAACCATAGCATCCAAAGCATCGACTGAATTCGGTGTGCCGTTTTTGGATCTGGATGCCATCGACCCTCGCAACTTACCGCTCAATCTGGTCAGCGAAAAACTGATCCGTAAATACAATGCTCTGCCCCTGTTGAAACGCGGCAAAACCTTGTTCATCGGCATATCTGATCCGACCAATACCTTAGGTTTGGATGACATTAAGTTCCAGAGCTTGCTCAATCTCGAAACCGTTTTGGTCGAGGAAAACAAGCTGCTGAAAACCATTGAGACTGCATTGGAAGCAGTGGATACCTCGATGGCAGACCTGATGGACACAGATCTGGACAATCTGAACATCACGGGTGGCGAAGAAGAGCTTGCAAAAAATGATGTCAATGCTGACATAGATGATGCTCCTATCGTGCGCTTCGTCAATAAAATCCTGCTGGATGCTATCAAAAAAGGCGCTTCTGACATACACCTGGAGCCTTATGAAAAAAACTTCCGCATCCGCTATAGGTCGGATGGCATATTGCATCAGGTAGCGAGTCCACCGGCAAATATATCCAACCGCATCATCTCCAGGATTAAAGTGATGTCCAAAATGGACATCGCAGAACGCCGAGTTCCGCAAGATGGTCGTATCAAGATGATATTGTCCAGAACCCGTGCGATTGATTTTCGTGTCAACACCTGCCCGACTTTATTCGGTGAAAAAGTGGTGTTGCGTATTTTGGATCCTACCAGTGCCCAACTCGGCATTGAAAAACTGGGCTTTGAAGATGCTCAACAAAAACTTTTTCTGGAAGCCATACATAAGCCTTATGGCATGGTCTTAGTAACGGGCCCCACGGGTAGTGGTAAAACGGTCAGCCTCTATACCGGCTTGAATATCCTGAATAATATGGAACGTAACATTTCCACGGCGGAAGACCCTGTGGAAATTACCGTTGAAGGCATTAATCAAGTCAACGTCAATGTTAAGTCTGGATTGACATTTGCCAATGCCTTGCGGGCGTTTTTACGGCAAGACCCTGACATCATCATGGTCGGCGAAATTCGGGATCTTGAAACCGCTGAAATTGCCGTTAAAGCCGCGCAGACCGGCCATTTGGTATTGTCCACCCTGCACACCAACGATGCACCGCAGACCTTGAACCGGCTGATGCAAATGGGCATTGCGCCTTTTAACATCGTCTCGGCAGTTAATTTGATTATGGCGCAACGTTTAGCTAGGCGTTTGTGCGAACATTGTAAAACGCAAGTAACCTTGCCGGATAATGTACTTTCATCCATCGGTTTCAAAGAAGACGAGTTCAAAACCCTCGAACTGTATGGCGCGGTAGGCTGTGATCTCTGCACAAACGGTTACAAAGGCCGAGTCGGCATCTACCAGGTGATGACCCTCAGCGAAAAAATGCGTGGACTGATACTGGAAGGCGGCAACGCCATGCAATTGGCTGAACAAGCTAAATCAGAAGGTATCAATGATTTGCGTGCATCAGGTTTAAACAAAGTTCGTCTGGGTGTTACCAGTATCGAAGAAATTGATAGAGTGACCAAGGAATAGCAATGGCAGAACAAACAGACCAAATAGATTTTCTCTGGGAAGGGAAAGACAAAAATGGAAAAGTCAGCAAAGGTGTTTTTCCTGCTAAAAGCGAGGTAGTTGCTAAAGCCGAACTACGTCGGCAAGGCTATCGCGTTACTAAAATCAAAGCTAAGGCTAAGCCTCTGTTTACAAGCAAAGCCAAAGCCATCACACCAGCCGATATTGCAATCTTCTCGAGGCAACTAGCCACCATGCTGAAAGCGGGTGTACCTCTTGTACAATCTTTTGATATTGTTGGCAAAGGTCATGACAATCCCAGTATGCAGGAATTATTGCTGAGTATAAAAACCGACATAGAAGGCGGCGATAGATTGGCAGAAGCGCTAAATAGAATACCCATCTATTTTGATGAGTTGTTTTGCAATCTGGTTGAAGCAGGCGAGCAAGCGGGTGTATTGGAAACCCTGTTAGACAAAATCGCCACTTACAAAGAAAAAACCGAGTCCATGAAGAAGAAAATCAAAAAAGCCCTAACCTATCCGATAGCGGTAGTGATCGTCGCTTTTTTGGTAACAACTATCCTGTTAATCTTCGTAGTACCCGTATTCTCCGAAATGTTCAAAGGCTTTGGAGCCGATTTACCGGCATTCACACAAATGGTTGTAAACATGTCGGAGTGGATGCAGGCATACTGGTGGATAGTGGTCGGGATTGTCGTCGGCACTGTCTATACCTTTGGTTTCTTTAAGAAACGCTCCAGAAAATTTAATCATTTTTTGGACAGAACGTTATTAAAGCTACCTGTGGTAGGGCTGATTATGAACAAATCAGCCATCGCTCGTTTTGCACGAACATTATCGACTATGTCAGCAGCCGGTGTACCCTTGGTCGATGCGCTACAGTCGGTTGCTGGTGCTTGCGGTAACATCATCTACTCAGAGGCTGTTATGAAAATGCGCGAAGAAGTCGCCACCGGTCAACGGCTACAATTCGCCATTAGCCAAGCCGGTTTGTTTCCGCACATGGTGCAGCAAATGGTCGCCATCGGCGAAGAATCCGGTTCCATTGATGCCATGTTAGCCAAAGTGGCGGATTTTTATGAAGAGGAAGTCGATAACTTAGTCGATAACCTCAGCAGCTTGATGGAGCCGCTCATTATGGTCATCTTGGGGACACTAGTCGGCGGCTTGGTGGTTGCCATGTATCTGCCTATCTTCAAAATGGGTGCTGCGGTTGGTTAACAATAACGTAAATCATCCATAAATCAACGAATAAACGCTCCCGCAAGGGAGCTTTGCGCTCACCAACTCATCATGCAATCATTTGATTATCTTATCGATTCCCCAGCTCTTTTCTCCGCTATTGTCGGCTTAATTGGTCTATTGGTCGGCAGTTTTCTGAACGTGGTTATTTATCGCCTACCTGTTATGATGCAGAAAGCCTGGCGTAAGGATTGTCATGACTATCTGGGGCTTGATGCACAAGCACAGACCGATGAACCGTTTAATCTGGTGCTACCGCTCTCGCGTTGCCCAGGCTGCAACACGCCTATTAAACCTTACCAAAACATTCCCGTTATCAGTTATGTTTTTTTACGGGGTAAATGTGCTAAGTGTAAAAATCCAATTTCCTTACGTTATCCAATCATTGAAGCATTTACCGCGCTTACCTCAGTCATAGTAGCGTGGCATTTTGGCTTTACGCCACAAGCAGGATTTGCTTTACTGCTAACTTGGTCGTTGATCGCATTGAGTTTTATTGACATTGACCATCAACTTTTGCCCGATTCAATCACCTTACCTGTGTTATGGTCGGGATTATTTTTAAGCTTATTTGGCTTTTTTACCGATAGCCACGCCAGCATTATCGGCGCGATTGCCGGCTATCTGGTGCTGTGGGGTGTTTTCCACCTGTTTAAATTGCTGACTGGAAAAGAAGGCATGGGCTATGGCGATTTCAAATTACTCGCCTTGTTTGGAGCCTGGCTAGGTTGGCAATCCTTACCTGCCATTATTTTGCTATCATCGTTGGTCGGTGCAGTAATTGGCATCGCCATGATTGTGTTTTCTCGGCATGACCGCAACACGCCCATCCCCTTCGGTCCTTATTTAGCGGCGGCTGGGTGGATTGCGCTGATTTGGGGTGCGGACATTAACCAGTTTTATATGAAAATGGCAGGTTTATAAGCGGGTGTTCAAAATAGGTCTTACTGGCGGTATAGGCTGTGGTAAAACCACGGTCAGTAAATTATTTACAGAATTAAATATCCCTGTTATTGATGCTGACGACATCGCACACCAGTTAGTAGCACCAGGACAACCGGCATTATTAGAAATTGGGCAACTTTTTGGCAATGCAGTCTTCAATCCAGATGGTTCGTTAAACCGACAACAATTAGGTGAACTTGTTTTTTCAAACCCTAAACAAAAACAAACCCTTGAATCAATCTTGCATCCTTTAGTCTTTACCACGATGCAGGAGAAAATTGAGCAACTGAATAATCCTTACTGCATCATCAGCATCCCCTTATTGTTTGAAACAAAAAGAAATCGATTTGTTGACCGAATACTCGTGGTTGATTGCCCTATTGAAACCCAGATAGAACGGATTAAGCGCAGGAATAACTTTACGGATACTAGAATCCGGTCAATGATAGCCAGCCAAGTGAGCCGTGAATACCGACTAAAACACGCCGATGATGTCATCGACAATTCTGATACCACTGATAGCAAACTTGCAGAACACGTTAAAAAATTGCACAATCTTTACCTTTCAATCAGCGCATTAGGACAACCACGCTCGTGAAAAACCACATCATCTATGAATTTCCACTCAATGAACGGATCCGGGTTTTCATCAGGCTAGAACAGCTATTCCAGGAATTTAGCCATTTTTCGTCGGGTTCAACTATCGCCGACAAACGCGCTGCCATTAACGTATTGCTGGATGTTATGTCGATTTTCAGGCGCAACGACCTCAAATCGGAAATCCTTAAAGAACTGGATCGCCATGCAAAAGTACTCACTAAGTATGCCGACAGCCAGAATGTTGACTCCAAACAACTGCAATCCATCGTAAATAAAATCACCGAAACCAGTAAAAAGCTTTATGCAACTCCTGGAAAAATAGGTCTTGGCGTGATGGAAAGTGATCTATTTCAAAGCATCACACAACGCAGCTCAATTCCCGGCGGCACTTGCTCATTTGACTTGCCTGAATTTCATTTCTGGCTGGAACAGGAAGAATCGATCCGTGCTAAAGATCTGGAACGCTGGAGTCTGCCTTTCAACGAAATTCGTACCGCGATTGATCTGATTCTGGACTTTATCCGTACCAGCAATGCACCCAGTGAAGAGCTGGCCGAAGCCGGTTTTTTTCAAATCGCTTTGGACAAAAGCCTACCTTACCAGCTTATCAAAGTCAGCATGGATAGGTCGCTGCCTTGTTTCGCCGAAATCAGTGGTGGCAAACACCGTTGCTCGATACGCTTCATGGTGCCTTCCGCCGATGAACAACGACCTACGCAAAGCTCGGATGACATACCATTTTCCCTAACCCGCTGTATGTTCTGATGACATTTTCTAAGCAAACGCTGACCGTAAAATGTCCCCATTGTGAGCGTCCCGTATCATGGACGGCAGAATATCCTTTCCGACCTTTTTGCTGTGAACGCTGTAAACTAATCGACTTAGGTGAATGGGCTATGGAGGAAAAGGTAATCCCTGGAGAGCCTTTAACTACTGAAAATGATGGGGATGACAATTCGTTTTTTCAGTGATAAGTACCCTTCCCTCTTCACAAAAACTTGCCACCAACCTCTACCTAAATAATCTTTCCCGCATTACTGCTAACGCACACTCATTATCGAAGCACAAACCAACCACTAACCTAGTTAATTCAATTACTTATAAATGATCACCGTTAATTCCGAAAAACTCTCCAGTGCCCGTTTTGCAGAAGCCACCGATGCTTTTGTAGAGGAATTTACCGCCTCAGTTTTGTTTGACAAGCGCATGGCAGAGCAAGACATTCAAGGTTCTATTGCCCACGCCACCATGCTATGTGCAGTTGGTGTTTTGACCACGGAAGAGCGCGATGCCATTGTTGGTGGACTGAATCAAATCGCAGATGAGATAATCAAAGGCACGTTCATTTGGTCAATCAAACAAGAAGATGTCCACATGAATATTGAGTCCCGATTAACTGACCTTATCGGCATAGCAGGCAAAAAGCTGCATACCGGACGATCCCGTAACGACCAGGTGGCCACCGACATCAGACTTTACCTTCGCAGTGAAATCAAGCACATAAAGACCCAGTTGCACCGCCTTCAAACCGCCATTTTGGATCTAGCCGAGCAGCACTTTGATACCATCATGCCCGGCTTCACCCACTTGCAAGTAGCCCAACCCATCACCTACGGACATCATTTAATGGCATGGTTTGAGATGCTGTGCCGCGACCATGAACGCTTGCAAGACTGCCTTAAACGCATCAATGTCATGCCTTTAGGTGCGGCTGCACTGGCAGGCACAAGTTACCCTATCGACCGCCAATTCACCTCGGATTTACTGGGCTTTAGTCGACCTTCAGCAAACTCACTCGACTCGGTGAGCGACCGCGATTTTGCGATTGAATTTACTGCTGTTGCAAGCTTGATTATGATGCACCTGTCGCGTTTTTCCGAAGAACTCATCCTGTGGTCTAGCGCCCAATTTGACTTCATCGACATGCCCGATGCTTTCTGTACCGGTTCGTCCATCATGCCGCAGAAAAAGAACCCTGATGTTCCCGAATTGGTGCGCGGCAAGTCAGGTCGCGTTACAGGCCATTTGATCGCGCTGTTAATGCTCATGAAAGGTCAACCCTTAGCTTATAACAAAGATAATCAAGAGGACAAAGAACCTCTATTTGATACGGTAGACACGCTCATCAACTGCTTACGTGCTTATGCCGACATGGTTCCTCATCTCAAGGTCAAAAAGGAGAACATGTATTTGTCAGCAAAACGCGGCTTTGCAACGGCGACCGATCTTGCTGATTACTTGGTACGTAAAGGCTTGGCTTTCCGCGATGCCCATGAAATTGTCGGACTTGCTGTAAGACTAGGTTTAGATAGCAAACGTGATCTTGCAGAGCTGTCACTCCCGGAATTGCAGCAATTTTCGCCACTGATAACAGCAGATGTATACGATATTTTAACGCTGGAAGGATCGGTTGCCGCACGTAAACACATCGGCGGCACAGCACCAGAAACGGTGAAAAAAGCCATCCATACCGCAAGAGAATCTTTAAAATAACCGCCAAATAAAATCTGATAACGACGAGACTTTTGGTCATAGACGAAATACCGCTTTTTTTGTATAATGAAGGGATTTACAGAAACCCTTAAGCGATTTCGTAATTCCTCATCATCTAATCATTCTGGAGACAAACTCAATGCCTATTAAAGTTGCCATCAACGGTTATGGCCGTATTGGACGTAATATTATTCGCGCACTTTACGAATCAGGTCGCACTAACGAAATTCAAATAGTAGCGGTCAATGACTTGGGCGACACCAATACCAATGCCCATTTGACCCAATACGACACCGTACATGGCAAGTTTCCTTTTGAAGTAGGTGTTGACGGCGATTACATCGTCATCAATGGCGATAAAATCAAGGTATTCTCAGAACGTGACCCTTCCAAATTGCCTTGGGGTGAATTGGGCATAGATGTCGTTCATGAATGTACAGGTTTGTTCACCAGCAAAGCCAAAGCTTCGGCACATATTGCGGCTGGTGCTAAAAAAGTTATTATCTCCGCCCCAGGCGGCAGTGATGTTGATGGCACGATTGTTTTTGGTGTTAACCACAATACCTTGAAGGCAAGCGATACCGTTATCTCAAATGCCTCTTGCACCACCAACTGCTTGGCACCTATCGTAAAGGCTTTGCACGACACCATTGGTGTGGATCATGGCCTGATGACCACCATCCACTCTTACACCAATGACCAAGTGTTGACCGACGTGTACCACAGTGATTTACACCGTGCCCGTTCAGCGACGCAATCCATGATCCCTACCAAAACTGGCGCTGCCGCAGCGGTTGGTTTGGTATTACCTGAACTGGCAGGAAAGCTAGATGGTTTCGCCATGCGCGTTCCGACTATCAATGTTTCCATCGTGGATTTAACTTTCCAAGCCTCAAGAAACACCACTAAAGAAGAAGTAGACCAAATACTTAAAGCCGCATCGACTGGGTTCTTGAAAGGTATCCTGGAAATCAACGAAAAACCACTGGTGTCAACAGACTTCAACCACAATCCAGCGTCTTCTATTTATGAAGCAGGATTGACCAAAGTAATGAACGGCAACTTCGTAAAAGTTCTGTCTTGGTATGACAATGAATGGGGTTTTTCAAACCGTATGCTGGATACGACGGTTGCCCTGGTTAATGCCAAATAGGTCAATGTGAAATAACGATATATTACTGAAACTGAAATAAAACCTAATGTTAAGACGAACCAAAATTTTAGCGACACTCGGTCCAGCCACAGATAAACCCGGCGTACTTGAAGGATTAATTAAGGCGGGGGTTGATGTTGTCCGCATGAATTTCTCGCACGGTTCAGCGCAAGACCATCTTGATAGAGCCCAATCGATCAGGGAACTCAGCCAAAAGCTAGGTCGACGCGTCGGTATTCTTGCTGATCTGCAAGGCCCTAAAATACGTATCGCTCGCTTCAAAGACACCAAAGTAGTGCTAAATGAAGGTCAAAATTTTGCTTTAGATATTAATTTTGATCCATTGGCGGGAGATAACACCCAGGTCGGCATAACTTACGAACCACTGGCTATGGAAGTAAAATCTGGAAGCCGATTGCTACTGGATGACGGTCGTATCGTGCTGGATGTCATCAATGTCGAAAACATGCGGGTCAATTGCACCGTGGCCGTTGGTGGTGACCTATCCAACAACAAAGGCATTAACCTGTTGGGTGGAGGGCTTTCTGCGGCGGCGTTAACTGAAAAAGATAAGGAGGACATTAAAACTATCGCGCTGATGAAGTGCGATTATGTGGCGATCTCTTTCCCACGGACTGCCGAAGACCTGAATGAAGCCCGTCGCCTACTGGTGGCAGAAGGCTGTCATGCTGGTATCGTCGCTAAAGTTGAACGGGCAGAAGCCATTGTTCCAGACGTTATGGATGAGATCATCCTGGCATCTGATGCAGTGATGGTTGCTCGCGGCGACCTAGGTGTTGAAATCGGTGACGCTAACCTGCCTGCCGTACAAAAACTTCTGATCAAACGCACACGGGAACTCAACCGCGTTGCCATTACCGCCACGCAGATGATGGAGTCGATGATCGACAACCCGATTCCTACTCGTGCTGAAGTATTTGACGTTGCCAATGCGGTATACGATGGCACCGATGCCATCATGCTATCGGCTGAAACTGCATCAGGAAAACACCCGATTAAAGCCGTTGAGGCGATGGACAGAATCTGCCTTGAAGCTGAAAAGCAAGCCAGTGTCCGTGTTTCCGATCACCGTGTGGATATTCAGTTTGAACGCGATGATGAAGCCATTGCAATGTCCGCCATGTATATGGCGAACCATACCAAAATCAAAGGCATAGTCTCGCTGACCGAATCAGGCTCAACGCCCTTATGGATGTCACGGATCAGTTCAGGCATACCCATTTTTGCATTCAGCAGCTCGGAAGAAACCCTGGGCAGATCCACCTTGTTCCGAGGTGTGTTCCCAATGTTCTATCGCATCGACGAAAAGCTAGATCACGCCGAAGTTAACCGCAGCATCGTCAAAGAATTAAGAAAATGGAATCTCGCCAAAGATGGTGACAAATTCATCATCACCAAAGGCGATTTGACAGGCGTTAAAGGCGGGACGAATGCGCTTAAGGTTATTGTGGTTGGGCAAGGGTTAACGCCTTAAAATTGAACCTGATTAGTAAGATGCTTCAGCCAAATGGTAAGCAGCTCCTTCTCCCTTGAGGGATGCCTACGGGGATGTAAGTAGTAGGGCAATGCAGGAGCTATTGCCGAGAAAGTTGAGTTGAGGGGTTAAAAAACAAAAAGCCTTATTAAAACAAAACTCCCACCAAAGCGGGGCGGGGCAACATGCCCAGTCCGGTACTGTTCATACCCGTGAATCGCGTGTATTTTGGAGTGACAAACCTAGGTTTGTCACTCCGCCTTATGAATCAAATCACAGGGTTCGCTCGTTCCCAAGCTCTGCTTGGGAACGTAGTTATGCAAGCTGGAGCTTGCCTTGTCGATCCCCAATCTCCAGATTGGGAACCAGCGCAACTTGGCATGACCCACGCGCTGCCCAATTTAAACTGTCTGCTCTGGGCTATTAGATCAATAGGTTTTGCTGTTGTTTGTGGACGATTTTGGGCTTAGTAGGGTTGCAGGTCATATTTATGCAGCAAGTATTGTGGTTGCCAAGATAGCTTAAAATTACGCAGCCCTTCAATACCCAAGTCTTCCTGAAAATTCATGCGGTTACAACCGTATGCGGCCATCACCTTGGCCGTTTCCAGTTCTAACAGGTCAGTTAAACCCGGCTGCCCTGGTGCAGTAAAACCAAAATGCTCCATATAAAAACCGTCCGGCAATAGCTCATTAATCGTAAAGCCCAGCACTGCACCGGACCCGTCACGGGCCACAACGGCAATCAGCGGATAGCCGTGGGCGAACGCCAAGCATCTGCGGAATACCATTTCCTCTTCAGCCAATGCCGCCGCACCCCCGCCATTACAATGCCGCCAAGCCATAAATACCCCAAGAAATGCTGTGGTGTCCGCACATTCTGCCATCGCCACTGAGGAGAAAGTGACTTCCAAATGTGCTTCCTGATAACCCAATGCGCGTTTATGCTTGCGGCGCAATTGGCTGGATTCAGGATTCAACATGGCCTCTAACGCCAGCACATAGTCGTAGCGTTCCCGCCGCTCCGTGACGGCAAAAGCCATCCTGACATCAGGATGCAAGGAAAACGCCGGCACGCAACTTAGTCTTCTGCCGCAACCCTCCGATTCGGCGTAATCCACCAGTGCCAGCAAAGGTTCTGCTTCCAGCGCATAACCCAGAAGGTTGTTTTTCAAAGCAACGTAAAATCAAGGCTTTCTCCAGGCGAGAGACTGACGCACCTGGTGAATAGCACCGCAATGTGAGATGGTTAAATTCTGAATAGGGCGGAAAACCTTTACAGGCTTGTTGGAATTCGCCAAGCGTCACGTCGGCAATCGGCGTAAATTCAGGGAATTTGGCGATCATTCGGTTTTCCAGCTAAGAAATTAAAAGCGGGGCGGGGTTTGAAACACCGCACCAACCGTTTTGTTTATGTTGTTATTTTTGAGCCACGCATAAACGTTACGGACCGGGCAACATGCCCCGTCCGGCACTGGAATCCAAAGAAACGTACATTTTCATGCGTACTCCTGCTATGGTTGTTATTGTCAAGTTGTCGCCTAGAGTGCCAAACCTAGGTTTGGCACTCCCACTATTTTTACAGCCTTAAACACAAAAACTGCATTTTGCATGATGATATTGAATTTATTCGCTTATGTTTTACAACGCCAAAACCAACTTAAGCCCGTCATTAAGGCTGTTTAGTTGTTGAGGATTCAATTTTGAAATTTTTTCGGCAAGGAATGCTTTATCCAGCGTAATCACTTGGCTGA
>NZ_CBAROL010000034.1:0-26371 GCF_964779595.1 Methyloglobulus sp. | reverse complement strand
GGGATGGACACCTCCCACCTATCGGCATCGACGACCGTACGGCGGTTGAATTGTAGGGTGGTTCCGCTTTAGCGAACCACCGCAAACGAAGCCTATCATGCTGGCTTCCACGCCGACATTTCCGAACATTGGGTTTGTTGGGCGGCATGCCTGGAAATTTTACATTGTTTGGCATTGGCGGATTGTCGCTTTGCTCCGAATCCACCCTACCCATGCTATTATTCTCGTTGATATTTATGTTGATACGGGAATTTTTATGCCAAATTACCGACGTAATTTTGTGGCTGGCGGCTGTTATTTTTTTACGGTCAATTTGCTGGAACGGCAACGGACGTTGCTGACTGACCATATTGACCTGTTGCGGGATTCGGTACGGCGGGTGAAACGCTTATACCCTTTCCATATCGATGCCTGGGTGGTGTTGCCGGATCATTTGCATTGTGTGTTGACACTGCCGCCGGACACCGATGATTTTCCGGTGCGGTGGCGGTTGATCAAGTTATTGTTTGCCAAAGGTTTGCCGCGTACGGAACAGCTATCGGCTACGCGGCGCAAACGTTCTGAACGGGGTATTTGGCAGAGGCGCTATTGGGAACATACGATTACCACGGAATTGGATTATGCCAGGCATATTGACTATATCCATGTGAATCCATTGAAACATGGTTATGTCAGCAAAATTCAGGATTGGCCTTATTCGACTTTCCATCGCTATGTGCATGATGGCATCCTGGCGGTGGATTGGTGCGGCGATGTGGGTGATTTGCCGACGGTGTCTGATTAGCCAGTAGCCAGGTAGAGTGGGCAACGCGGTTTTGCCCACCACACTGACGAACCACAACAAAACCATCCAATCCTTCACGGGCTTGGGTGGTTTTTTGCGTTATGCCGCTTGGAAATTGATTGGGTGAGCAAAACCGCGTTGCCCACCAGCACCTTAATTCCTCTTCAAATCTCGATAAAAATTTTCATGTGGGCCAACAGCTTCCAGATAAATGAGATAAACTTCTTCATCCAACGTGTAGCCGAGCAGATACAACTGCCCTGCACTATGAAACTTAAAGACACGAAGCTCCGCCAAATCGCCTCTCTTTCGTACCCCGATTTCAGGATTTTGTCTAACCTCATCGACCGCTGAATCCACGTCGGTGGCGGTATTGTCATGTAGTTTTTTGTATTGCCGTGAAAATCGCCTAGTTTGCAGGACTGTCCACGTCATGAGTGACGGCTGCGAGATACGAAGGGCTTGGACTGCTCACGCGGCTCGGCCATTGAAGCCAACGACTCTGCCACGAAACTGACGGGCAAATCAGGATTGTCGAGTGCAGCCCGACCTACTCGTGCCCAAAACTCGATTTGTCCAGCGATAGAACGATGCTCCAACGCTGCATCTTGCTTGGCTTGATCGTAGAGTTCCTGATTGATCCGTATTGAAGTGCTTGCTGACATTTTGATACCTTCCGCTTAAGTTACTACTTTTGTAGCCATTATATGCCTGTGATTTGCAAAAGGAAACGTGGCAACCTGAACCGTCCGGCTGAAAATAACATAAATGGAGTACAAACCTAGGTTTGCACTCCCCATGTTGAAACTAAATCACAATCTGGCTGTTATAAAATCTCAAGCCGCCTGAACGGGAATGGAAGACGCGGAACGGATAATCTCGTTCTTGTTGTTGAAGTAGATCAAAACTGGCTTATACGTTGCCAACTCTTTTTGATCGAGGATGAAGTAGGAGCAAATAATGACCAAATCGCCTGGGCAAGCCAAACGTGCCGCCGCACCATTGACGGAAATGATGCCTGAGCCGCTTTCTGCACGGATGGCGTAGGTGGTGAAGCGTTCGCCATTGTTGATGTTGTAGATTTGGATTTGCTCGTATTCCCTGATGCCTGCTAAATCAAGGAAGTTGCCGTCAATCGCGCACGAGCCTTCATAACCGAGTTCTGAACGGGTTACGGTGGCTCTGTGCAACTTCGCTTTCAGCATGGTTGTTTGCATAGTTAAACGATTTATTCCTCTTAAGTTAACCGCAAATTATCGCCTATATTCATCATCATATCAAATTATACAATTTGAATATGACGATTATGTCTATCTTGCAAGAGAAAAGCAGATATTGTCAATCAAACGCGACCGTCCTAGCTTTGCTGCTGCCAGCACAAGTAAGTCAACATCTTGCTGTTCGGCCTTTTGCAAATCGGTTTGACGGCAAATATTCAAATAATCCGTTTGAAATCCGGCATTATTTAATGACGTTATGGCTGCCTTTTCTATCTTTTCGTCAATCTTGTTTCCTGATAACACCTCGTCACGCACAGTACACAAGGTTCGGTAGAGTTTCGGGGCAATCTGTATGTGCTCTGGGCTGAGATAGCCATTTCTGGAACTCATCGCCAGACCACTGCTTTCCCTGACGGTTTCCGTAGACCGTATTTCGACAGGAATGTTCAAATCGTTGACCATAGCGCGGATAATCGCCAGTTGCTGATAATCCTTTTGACCAAAAAAAGCTAGGTCAGGTTGCACCATATTAAATAATTTATTGACGACGGTTGCCACGCCGTCAAAATGCCCTGGTCTTGATGCGCCACAATGCAAGGTCGATAAGGTTTTCACGCTGATTACAGTCTTCGCGCCTTCAGCATACATTTCGGCAACACTGGGCAAAAACAGCAAATCTACCTTGGCTGCTTGCAGTTTTTGCTTATCTGCATCCTCGGTACGTGGATAAGCCTCGAAATCTTCACCCACACCGAATTGGGTCGGGTTGACGAAAATGCTGACGACTACCTTATCCGCTGCCTGTTTGGCTTCTTCAACCAGCTTTATATGTCCGGCATGTAAATTACCCATCGTGGGGACGAAAGCAATGCGTTCGCCAGCCAAACGCCAGGTTTTGACGGCATTTCGCAAATCAACAAGGGTATTGGCTACTTGCATGACTGACTAAAAGCTGTGTTCCAAACCAGGAAATTCGGCGTTTTTGACGGCGTGTTGATAGGCTTTGATGGCATCTTCCACGCTATTACAATCTGCCATAAAGTCTTTGGAAAACCGTGGTCGTTTGCTAGTTCCAATATTGAGCATGTCATACAAGACCAGCACTTGCCCGTCGCAGTCAACACCTGCGCCTATGCCAATCACGGGAATAGTGAGTTCCTCGCTGATTTGTTTGGCAAGTGCGGCGGGTACGCATTCCAAAACCAGCAAACTCGCCCCTGTTTGCTGTAATTGTTGGGCATCATCACGCAGTTTTTGGGCGGCTTCGGGTTCTTTCCCTTGCACGCTGTACGCGCCAAGTTGATGTATTGATTGAGGTAATAAGCCTAAATGCCCACAAACGGGAATACCTTGTTCGACCAAAAAACGGACGCAATCAATCTTAGCACCTTCCAGCTTCACCATTTGTGCGCCACCTGTTTGGAGTAATTGTGCGGCGTTTTTGGCAGCCATGTCAGTACTGCCATAGGTCATAAACGGCATATCGGCGATGAGATAAGCCCGCTTCCGTACTCGGCTAACACATTGGGTATGGTAAACCATCTGCTCAATGGTGACAGGAACGGTGGTGCTATGTCCTTGAATTACCATACCCAAGGAGTCACCGACCAGCATTATATCAATGCCGACCTTATCAATAACCGCAGCAAAACCGGCATCGTAAGCAGTCAGGCAGGTGATTTTTTCACCGTTGCGCTTCATTGCGGTGATGTCGTTGATCGACAAGGGTTTATCAACTACTTGATTCATAATTGTTTAATCGTCGCAGCCCTGTGGATGGACAGTTTCTAAGCAAGTCGGATAGTTTACCTTTACCTGAAATAAGCAAATCCGCATCACAATCGGATAAGGGAACTAAAACAAAAGCCCGTTCGGCGATACCTTTGTGCGGCACGGTTAATTCGGGCGTGTCAATTTGCTGATCGCCGTACAGCAACACATCCAAATCCAGCGTTCTCGCGCCCCAGCGTTGGACACCGCGCACCCGCCCGTGTTCCAGCTCAATCGCTTGCAGGGCATGCAATAAATCCAAAGGAGAAAGGCTGGTTGCCACACACATCACCGCATTCACGTAATCAGGCTGATCTTGCGGCCCCATTGGTGTACTTGCGTACAGGCTTGAGAATGCCAGTTCTTGGACATTATCCAGGGCATTAATCGCCAAACGTGCGGATTTAAGTTGGGCAATGGGCGATTCCAGATTGCTACCTAAGCCGATAAAAGCGGTAAGTGTTTGTGGAGAAACGCCATTCATATCAAGCACGAGTACGCTAACAGCCTTATCACTCTGCTGGTTTGGGCTTGTTTTGGCTGGGTCTGCGGTAATTTCTTTTCAAGCCGGTCTTTTTATTCTGACCATTCCGTACTGGCGCAGTCATTTTGCGCTGTTCGTTTTCGTTCGCATTTTGATAGCGCGTCCACCATTCTGCCAGTTCAGGATCAGCACCGCCGGTTTCAGCACGTAACAACAGGAAATCATAACCTGCCCTAAAGCGTGGATGGGTCAACAAGCGGCTCGGTTTTGCTCCGACTCGCGCATTAAACTTGGGCTGTAAGCTACAGACTTCGCGCATTGCCGTCGTAATATGCCGTGGCATTGCCGTTACTTTTATTTGCCTGGAAAGCACTTCATTGGCAGCATCTTGGTACACCATGTATTCATCACCACCTTTTTTTAGCAGCTCCTTAGCAAGCATCTGCACTGGTTCCCACATAAAAGCCGCCAGCAAGAAGTACGCCGTTACGGTTTTACCTTCGGCAATTCTATTATCGGAATTTTGTAATGCTTTGATTAAAAACAGCTTTGGAAAGCCTTCTTCCTCAAACGACAGGCTTTTTTCTGTAGCCGGAAACAGGACTTTAAATAAGCCATATTGCCTAAGTAATTCAAAGGTTTGCAACGCACTACCTGATAAAAATAACTTTAAAACTTCATCATAAAGCCTAGCGGAAGGAATGCTGTCCAATACCGAAGCTGTAGTATGCAATGCTTTTTGGCAATCAGGATGGAGCTTAAAGCCCAATTTGGCAGCAAAACGCACGGCTCTTAGCATTCGCACTGGGTCTTCCCTGAAGCGGGTTTCAGGATCGCCGATTAGCCGCAACATGCCGGCTTTGTGGTCTTCCATGCCGCCCACATAATCGACGACTGTATAATCTTTAATGTTGTAATACAATGCGTTGACGGTGAAGTCCCGCCGCCAAACGTCTTCTTCTATGGTGCCGTAAACATTATCCCTGAGCAAACGCCCTTCTTTATTGAGAATTTGTTTGTCGTTTTGCTTTGCATCTTCACCCCGAAACGTGGCAACTTCTATCACTTCCCTGCCGAAATGCACATGGGCAAGCCGGAATCTTCGACCTATCAAACGGCAATTTCGGAAGACTTTTTTTATTTCATCGGGATCGGCATTGGTTACGACATCAAAATCTTTTGGCTCACGCCCTAACAATAAGTCACGCACACAACCACCGACCAAATAAGCATCAAAGCCTTCTTTTTTTAGTTTGTACAATACTTTCAAGGCATTGTCGCTTATTTGCGTGCGCGATATGCAATGCTCAGAGCGTTGGTACAATCTTACTTTTGATGGCAATGGCGCATCTTTGGGCTTATTCGTGCCAATAATTTTTTTGAAGAAGTTTAAAATAACCTGTTATCCCTGGTGTTGTTATTATTCGCGCTAATCATATCATTTTGATGGCGCTAGACCCAATCAACTAACGGTTTTCTTTTACATAATTCTTTTGAATATAGTAGAATCCACGTACTGATTTTAACAAAGATTGGGTTGTTTATTATGTATCTAAGATTTTTTGTAGCTCTGCATAAAACGATCTTTTATCCACTCTACACTCGCCGCCGATATGAATAACTGGATTGTAATCTGCAAAAAAATTCTCACCGCTTTGGTTGACCAACCTTTTTTAGCCAGCCTGTTTGTAACAGATGTTGCTATTCTTCTGCTCCATAAGCCGCCGTTCTTTTTTTCCTTGATAATGCTGGGTGGATTGATGGCGTTGTGCATGTATTTTGGACAGAAACTGGCGTTGTTTAAGCTGTAATTGTTAAAATCGGTAGCCGTCTGTCCCTCGCCAGACTTTGATTTACATCGTTGATGGGGCTAAACCGGGGCTTTTGCGTGTTCTGGCGGTTGTTGTTTACGATTTCTTGCTGTTAATTGCGGTATTATTTTTAGCAACTGCAATCTTGCTGCCTTTTAATGGTGGCGAAGCTTTTACCAACCATAAGATTTTTTACTCCCTTTATTTATTAGCCGTCAGCTTCTGTTTTTATGGCTGGTTTTGGACGCATGGCGGTCAAACATTGGGCTTAAGGGCTTGGAAAACAAGGGTTTTGAATAGCGATAATAGTGTGATTAGCTGGCAGCAAGCCTTCATACGTTTTGCTGTTGCACTCTTGTCTTGGGGAGCTTTGGGCTTGGGGGTTTTATGGATTGTTATCGATAAAAATCAACGCAGTTGGCATGATATGGCTTCCAAAACTGGGCTTTTCCTCGATACCGTTAACCAGTAGAGTAAGGTTGCACCGCAATTCTATGGCTTTGTCCTTAGCAAGCATTCCATTTTCATTTGCCCAACAGCGGCAACTTGCCCGATATTTTCTGACTGTTATCCTTATCTCAGCCATTACTGATACCCAATGGGTAACTTATCGGTTTTGAATTGCTACCCTCTTTCCACTAGGCGTTTAATTATGAATAACCCGCTATTAGCTAATTCCGTTTTGCCCTTGTTTTCCCAAATAAAACCCGAACACGTTGAACCTGCCATTGACCAACTTTTAGCCGATGCCCGTGCAACAGTTGAACAACACCTTATCGCGACAAAAAACTACACCTGGGAAAACCTCATTGAGCCGCTGGAAAATGCGGACGATAAGCTGGGTAAAGCTTGGTCGCCCGTTAGCCATTTAAACTCAGTGGTAAACAACGATGAACTTCGGGATGCTTATAACGCCTGCTTGCCCAAACTCAGTGCTTATTCGACGGAGATGGGACAAAATGAAGCCTTATTCAACGCGTATCGCTTTATCGCGGAAAGTCCTAAATATTCAACACTTTCACTTGCCCAGCAGAAAATCATCAGCAATGCGCTACGGGATTTCAAGCTGTCCGGCATCGATCTGGATAATGAAAAAAAGCAGCGTTATAAGGAAATTAGCCAAGAGCTTTCCAAACTTGCCAGCAATTACGAGGAAAACATCCTCGATGCGACGAATGGCTGGAGCAAGCTAATTACCGAAGAAGCCGATTTAGCGGGTTTGCCACCTTCTGCACTCGCCCAAGCCAAGCAAACTGCTGAGATTGACCAGCAACAAGGCTGGAAAATTACCTTGCAATTCCCCTCCTACCACGCCGTGATGACTTATGCCGATAACAGGGAATTGCGCCGCGAACTTTATGAAGCCTATTCCACACGCGCATCCGACCAGGGTTCTCATGCTGGGCAATGGGACAACACCGACATCATGGAAAAAATCTTGGCATTACGCCATGAAAAAGCCCAATTATTGGGCTATAAGAACTTTGCCGAACTTTCTTTAGCGACGAAAATGGCGGAAAAAACCGCTGATGTTATTCACTTCTTGGAAGATCTCGCGGAAAAATCCCTGCCGCAAGCACACAAAGATTTGGCGGAATTACGGGCTTTTGCAGATGAACAACATGACATTAAGGATTTGCAATCTTGTGATGCTGGCTATTATTCCGAAAAAATGCGTCAGCATTTTTACCAGTTATCGCAGGAAGAAGTAAAAGCCTATTTTCCTGTAACCCGTGTTTTGCCGGGCTTGTTTGCCATCGTTGAGAAATTATATGGGTTGAATATCACAGAGATTCATTCATTCGACAGTTGGCATCCCGACGTACGTTTCTTCCAGATTCATGACAAGGACAATCAGCTACGTGGTCAGTTTTACCTTGACCTTTATGCCCGTCCCAAAAAACGCGGCGGTGCCTGGATGGATGATTGTGTGGGGCGTAAGAAAACAAATGACTCCATTCAAACACCAGTCGCTTATTTGACCTGCAACTTTACGCCACCTATCGGTGACGATCCTGCACTCCTAACCCACGATGAAGTCACCACCTTATTCCATGAATTCGGTCACGGCCTACAGCACATGCTGACTAAGATCGACTATCTGGGCGTTTCCGGCATCAATGGCGTAGAGTGGGATGCGGTTGAATTGCCTAGCCAATTTATGGAAAACTGGTGTTGGGAAAAAGAATCGCTGCAACTGGTTTCTGGTCATTATCAAACGGGGGAAACCTTGCCTGACAGCTTATTCGACAAAATGATGGCGGCAAAAAATTTCCAGGCCGGTATGGTTATGGTCAGGCAGCTTGAATTCAGCCTGTTCGATTTCAGGATTCACCAAGATTACGATCCGGCATTAGGTGGCAGAATCTATGAAACTTTGGAAATAGTGCGCTCACAAGTTGCCGTTATCCACCCACCCAAATCCAACCGCTTTCCGCACGGTTTCTCACATATTTTTGCCGGTGGTTACGCGGCGGGTTATTACAGCTACAAATGGGCGGAAGTGTTGTCTAGCGACGCGTTTTCCTTGTTTGAGGAAAAAGGTATTTTTAACCAAGAAGCGGGGAATGCGTTCTTATCGAATATCCTGGAAAGCGGCGGCAGCCAGGATGCAATGGAATTGTTCATCAAATTCCGTGGCCGAAAACCCACCATTGACGCACTGCTCAGGCACAACGGCATAGGGTTTGCGGCGTGAAATATAAAGACCTGCGGGATTTTATCGCGCAACTGGAAAAGCAAGGGGAACTTAAGCGGATTACTGCTGAAGTTGATCCTTATCTGGAAATGACTGAAATCTGTGACCGCGTACTTAAACAAGGTGGTCCCGCGTTGCTGTTTGAAAACCCTAAAAACCATAAAATCCCCGTACTTTGCAACCTGTTTGGCACGCCTAAACGGGTCGCAATGGGCATGGGTGCCAATGAAGTCAGTGAATTACGGGAAATCGGCAAACTTCTGGCCTATCTAAAGGAACCCGAACCGCCTAAAGGCATGAGGGATGCGTTTGAAAAAATTCCCGTGTTCAAGCAAGTGCTTAACATGGCACCCAAATTGGTATCCTCCCCTGTTTGCCAGGAAGTTGTACTAGAAGGCGATGAGATTGATTTAAGCCAGTATCCGATTCAAACCTGCTGGCCTGGCGATGCCGCGCCATTAATCACTTGGCCGTTGGTCATCACCCAAGGGCCTAACAAAACCCGGCAGAATCTGGGCATTTACCGCCAGCAAGTCATCGCAAAGAATAAGGTGATTATGCGTTGGCTAACGCACCGGGGCGGCGCACTGGATTTTAGGGAATGGCAACAAGCGTATCCGGACAAACCTTTTCCCATCGCCGTTGCACTGGGTGCTGACCCAGCGACCATCCTTGCTGCGGTTACGCCCGTACCGGACACCTTATCAGAATATGGTTTTGCTGGATTATTACGCGGCAGCAAAACCGAAGTGGCGCAATGCCTGACCAACGACCTGCAAGTGCCAGCCAGCGCTGAAATCGTCCTAGAAGGCTTTATTTATCCCAATGAAATGGCTAAGGAAGGGCCTTTTGGTGACCACACTGGTTATTACAACGAAGTCGATGAATTCCCAGTATTTACCATCGAACGCATTACCCAACGCCACAACCCCATATATCACAGCACGTACACTGGAAGACCGCCAGACGAACCCGCCATCTTGGGCGTTGCCTTAAACGAGGTCTTCGTACCCATCTTGCAAAAGCAATTTCCAGAAATTATCGATTTTTACCTGCCGCCGGAAGGTTGCTCGTATCGTATGGCGGTCATCAGCATGAAGAAACAATACGCAGGTCATGCCAAGCGGGTGATGCTAGGCACTTGGTCTTACCTTCGCCAATTCATGTACACCAAATTCGTCATCGTGGTCGATGAAGATATTAATGTCCGTAACTGGGAAGACGTTATTTGGGCAATAACAACCCGCATGGATCCTGCGCGGGATTTAACGATTTTGGAAAACACACCAATTGATTATCTCGATTTTGCTTCGCCAGTGTCTGGCTTAGGCTCGAAAGTAGGCTTTGATGCGACCAACAAATGGCCTGGGGAAACCAACAGGGAATGGGGTGAACCTATTGCGATGTCAAAAGACGTTATAGATAAGATAGACCGCATTTGGGATACGTTGTATCGTTGAAGTCAACAACCGCGGAGTAACGCCATTTAAACAAAAAAACCCAGCATTAAGCTGGGTTTTGAAATCACGCTAGAAATAAAACGTGATAGTAAATAAAGTTGGCTTGAAGCCTATAACTATTTCCGTCTAAAGTCAGATATCGACTTAGTATTTTCCGAACATCCCGTCACGTCCGCCGCCTTCGGCAGTGCCACCAAATGTAGGTGGTACATCGGGTTTATTCATTTCCACTCTAGCTTCATCAACCAACGATGTCGCTAAAGCAAAATCCCCAGCTTTTGCAGCCTTCTTAGCTTGTTTGATTTTGGTGCTGATACGTTGAAGACGTGGAGAATTACCCTTGTTACCTTGATCTTTTGCAACATCAGATGCCTCAGAAGCAGAAGTAGTAAAAGCAGCTACGTCGTTGGCTTTAGCGGCTTCTAACATCTTATCCGAAATAGCTAAAAGTGCTGTGTAATCTTCATGTAGAGGTGAACCTGCTGCTTGTGCCACGCCAATTGAAAGCAAAGACAGCAACATAGCTGCCAAAATATATCTAAATTTCATGTGTTTCCTCATGTATCTATTTGCCGTAAGACAAATACAAAAAAATGACTGTTCGTTCCTGAAAAAACAAAACCGCCAAGTCACCATAATAATCAAAACAAAAGCTTTGTGTCCCCAAGAACCGAACCGCCCACTCGGGTGACCTTAGAATACCTTTTTTTTAAGCAATAGTCCATTACTTAGCGGTATCACAAAATAAAGAAAGGCAATTTGATTTGAATCAACAAATAAGAAATTTTGATTAATAATGGCAGACACGAGTAGAAACCCGATACCATAACGTTAAGCCATTGTATAAATAGAAAACAATAAATGTCGGTAAAGCGTTACCTTAAAAGTGGTAGCCTTATTTAATTACTGAAGTTCTTCGATATTGTTTTGAAAACTTTTCAAAGACAGATAAATAGACAGCGGCAAAAAGGCTCGAAACGAATTAAAGGAGGGTTATATGAAAAGGCAATCACGTACCAAGAAAGACCAATAATCTGTTTTAAACAAAGGGAAGACGAGTTTTTATAAAAAAACCCAGCACTTAGGCTGGGGTTTTTACTTCGTAACGATAGCTGTGATTAATTGGCTTTCAACTATCCGATTCAACCACAAGCGGCTATTCTCTATTCAGTAGGAACATTGCCGCCCCATTGGGGTGCCGCATTGGTTTTCTTCATTTCCGCGAGGGCTTCTTCAATAAGCGTGGTGGCTTGGGGGAAATCCCCAGCCTTTACTGACTTCTTGGCTTGTTTGATTTTAGTGCTTATCCGTTGTAAGCGGGGAGAATTGCCCTTGTTACCTTGAACTTTTGCCACGTCAGATGCCTCCGTGGCGACAATCGCAAAAGTGGAAGCGTCAGACGCTTTACTCGCTGCTAACATCTTATCGCCAAGTGCTATTAGGGCGGTGTAGTCTTCATTGATTGGCGAACCAGCGGCATAAACCATGCCCGATACGGACAAAGACAATAACAAGACCATCATAATGTGCTTAAAATTCATGTGTTTCCTCGAATATATTTGCTAATCGGCAATCAAGGGACGAGTTGCGAGTTTCAGCCTCAAAAAACGCACCGTCATCCATTGCTTACCTAAAAACGCCATCTGGTCTAAGACCAAACAGGCGTTCATGTGTGTTTAAAATCCTTTTTGCTAACGCTCCACGGTGCAAATATAACCAATATGAATCAAAGCCAGTTTGATCTAAATCAAAAACCCCACATAAAAATCAAGCATCCAGAACCACTGCATCAACTTGACTGACAACACCGCTGGACGCAAGCTCCAGTCCTTGCTTATAAGCTGCGTTGGCTTTATGTTCCTCGCCTTGGGCAGAATGCAAATCACCCAGCAAACGGTAAGCTTGTACGGTGGGATCAATGGCTAAACTTTTAGATAAATAATCTTCAGCTTTTGGATAGTCTTGACACTTAACGCTCAATTTGCCAAGAATTGTCAGCAAGACTCCGTCTTTTTTATGATAGGCCAACAGGGATTCGGCAATGTCCAACTGTTTGTTAACATCGCTAGATTGCAAGTTTCCGAATAACAACAACAAGGTTTCATCCCAATTGATGGTTAAGGTTTCGACCAGTTCACCTTGAATCTCAGCTCCCAAGCCAGCGTTAATCATGCCTGCAAAATAAATCGCTGCAACATCGGGATTCTTTTTGATGTGTGCTGGAATTTCAGTCCATAGCAAGCGCATTTCATCAAGGCTGCCTTGTTTGATGGTTTGCTTCAGCAAGCCACCAAAAGCATCTATTTCCAGCTTTTTTATTTCGGTTTCCATCAACACCTTATTTTTATTTAAGGTGGGTAGCAATTTACGCAAGCCTTGCCAATCACCTAAGCGTTGATAAGTTTGATGCAACAATTTAAGTACGCTGGCGTGGGTCGCATCAATTGAATGGAGTTTTGTCAGCGTTTCCAAGGCCTGCTCAAACTGGTTTGCAGAAAAATGCAGTTCCGCTTGGGTTAAGCCTATTGCCACATCAGAACCTGGTGCTTGTGTTGCTGCTTTCTTGAGATATTCATCCCGTTTGTCGAAAGCACCACGAGATTGCGCCGCTTTGGCGGCAGTTAAATAGTGCAGTAACGGCGCACCACTGTTTGATGCATGTTTAATCAAGACTTTTTCAGCTTGTTCAAACTTTCCTTCCGCCGAGCCAACTAATCCCGCAATCAAGGCTTCTTGCGAACGGTTAAATTTGATATTGCGGCTGCGATTTTTCAATTGCCAGGGCAAGCGGATCAACCAACCCAACCACCTGAAAAACATATAAAGCAGGAAAAAGCCGACAATTAGACTGGCGAGGAACACAATCAACGAGGTTTCCATCGACCAACTGCCTATGCCTATCAGCACATAACCAGGGTTCTCAAACGTGCCTAGCCATTGTTTAAGAAGGAAAACAGTCGCTACCGTAACAATCAGCGCACAAAAGAAAAATAACCCGTTTTTCATTGGACGCTCACTCTGCTTGCTTGGGAGGAGCGGTTTGAGTTGGCTGTCCAGACTCGACAGGTTTTGCTGGTTCTACCGATTTTGTTAGCGATTCTTTAGTCTCCGAAGACGATGTTGGGCTTTGTTTTTGTGTCGGCTCTTCACTTTCCGTAGACAAAGCTTTGTCCGTTTCAATCCTCAGCTTGGTCACATCGCGGAGCATCTTTAGCGACAAACTGATGTCGGGCAACTGGCTACGCAACTTGATAGCCTGTAAGCGCGATACCTCGCTGCTAAAGCTTTTGGCATTATCATTAGCGGTGAAATGCTGGCTAATCTCGGCCTTTATATCCGCTAAGGCCGCTTGATATAAGGCATCATTTTGTTGGACTAACGCCATTTTCGCCATTTCCAGCTTGATCTTAAGTTGTTCGCGGATGAATTCAGCTTGCTCTTGAGTCAATATTTCCTTGATGGGCTTGTCGGAATGTTTGATGGTGACAATGCCTTCCAACTCCTGAATGGCAGAATTGAACAAATCATTGGAGTCTTCGCTGATCGCGCTAGAATTGGTAGCATCCTCTTTAGAACTCAAGGGTTTGCCGGAATAAGGCAGTACTAACGTTAACTTGGCGACTTCACCTATTAAGGTCTGTATCGACGTGTACAACCCCACCACATCGGGTACATTAACACCTTGAATTTGCGAAAGTTCTTTGGCAATCTGTTCACGAATTCTAATAGTACCCGTATCGCCACTTTCACGCAAACGTTGGTCAGCCGCTTCAAGGGCTGCTCGAGTAGTCTTGATGTCACCCACCAAATGCAGTCTTTCATTAGCAACGCTAAGTAAATACTCTGCATCCGCAATTAGCCAATCCCCTCTGGTTTTACCCAGCTGGCGCTGCACTTGCAGCACTTTATCGCCAAGTTCTTTGCGCGTTGCGTCGGTTTTTTGGGTATTTAGGTCAGAAAAACTAGCCAGTGTCTTGTTAAAATGGTCTTCTTTACCCGCAATTTCAGATTGCAGCGCAGCCACTTGCGATTGTATGGCGGTCAGTTGGGCTTGATAATCGTTGATCTGACGAGTCAACTCGTTTTTGACTTGACCGCCCAGCCCTTCTTGCTTATCACTTAGCTGCGTAAAAAAATAAAATCCTACACCTGCCAGCCCTAAAATCAGGAATAACAAGATAATAACAAACAAAAGTCCACCACTTGACCGAGGTGATGGCTTTGGTTTTCCGTCGTTTTTAGTTATGACGGGTTCTTGTTCTGGTTGTTCAGTCAATTCTGCCACTCTAATCCCCGTTTCTTACCGCACCTGTTTTTAACAGACCCTGTTTATCACTACACATACCGCATCAAGAATAGCCGAATCTGAAGGATATTCAGTCACTGCTACTCGCGTAAATCCCATTTCAACAGCTAATCGCTTTATTCTATCGCTAATGACCACCAGCCAAACTGTAGTCAGAGGCTTTGTATAAGCTGTACCAAGCATAGTTATCAAATTCTGCAATGCCTCACAACTGGTGATAACAATGACATCCAGTTTATTCTGTTCAAGCAAACTAACCACCTCGGCATTGTCAACATCGGGTATTATCCGTTGATAAACTTCCCAATAATCGACATTTGCACCTCTGCTGCGAAGTACGTTTGCCAGTTCTTCACGACCACCCAGCCCTCGAACGATTAATATGTTCTGCCCATTAACCTGCTGCAATTCCGGCATTGCCAGTAGTGCGTCGCTATCAAAACCAGCTTTTGGTAGCACGTTAACTTGCAAACCGACTTTTTGCAACGCTTTGGCGGTTGCTTGCCCAATAGCGGCTATTTGCATCGCCTTTAACTGGGCTATTTTGCCACCATTCGCTTTCAGAGCAAAATTTACTGCATTGGCACTAATAAATAGTAGCCAATGCAGATTGGACAATTTAGATAAGGGATTGGTTGCGATGGATAGGTTATCGGGCTGATTATCCGGCTTTGGATTTATCCCAACGACTTCTAGCGTTGGGAAACGCACAGCTATACCGCCCTGCTGCTCGATGAGTTGGCATAAATTTTCTGCCTGGTGGGTGGGGCGAGTAACTAAAACATGCACCCCTTGCAAAGCATTATTCACTGATAAAGTGCCTGTAAAACCTTATCTGCACCTTGTGACAACAAATCTTCTGCGATAGTTTTGCCTATTGTTTCAGCATCTTCCAGCTTGCCGATGTGTTCGCTGCGATAAATTACACTACCATCAGGATTGCCAACCAGACCGCGCATGAATAACTGGTTATCCCGTATTTCTGCAAATCCAGCGATAGGCACTTGGCAACCTCCGCTCAATCGCGCATTCATCGCCCTTTCTGCTCTTACACAAATACCTGTTGCGTTATCGTGCAATTTGCTCAACATATCATTGAGTTCCTTGTCATCAACCCGGCATTCGATGCCAATCGCACCCTGCCCTATCGCTGGCAAACTTAGCTTGGTATCAAGACATTGGGCTATCCGTTCGGCAAAACCCAGCCGTTTCAAACCCGCCGAAGCTAAGATAATGGCATCGTATTCGCCTGCATCCAATTTTGCCAAGCGGGTATTGACGTTGCCCCGCAAGGTCAAGATTTCGGCATTAGGATATAACGCCTTGATTTGGCACTGCCTACGCAAACTGGATGTGCCTATCCTGGCGTTAGGAGGCAAATCCGTTAACGAAGAAAAATTATTGGAAACAAAGGCATCCGTAGGGTCTTCCCTGCTCAATATCGCCCCTAAGTGCAGCCCTTCGGGAAATTCCACAGGCACATCTTTCATGGAATGCACGGCAATATCTGCCGTCCCTTCCAGCATTCCCACCTCAAGTTCTTTTACAAATAGGCCCTTGCCGCCGATTTTAGCCAGCGGCGCATCCAATATTTTGTCACCTTGGGTGGTCATTTTGACCAATTCGGTTTTTATGCCGGGGAAGGTTTGTTCCAATAAAAACGCAACATGTTCGGCTTGCCATAAGGCGAGCGGGCTTTTGCGAGTGGCGATTCGGATGGTTTTATTAATCAAGTGAGAACCTTATTTTTTATCAAGTGTGAAGTGATTACTGGGCATCCCCCAGGTTCTTCTTGAATGAACATTTCAAACGAACCATTCTTTAATTTTCCAACAGCAAGAGTTGATAAGGTATTTTCGTAGTGAACAGTTTTCGCTTCAACAACTAATGTTTCTTCGACATCTGCCTTTATCCCAAAACCAATACGGAATGGATTTATCCAATCACCATTCTCATTCTGTACTTGACATTCAAATGGTGGGATAAATTGAACCCAGAAGTCTGTTTTTTCTTGAGTAGCATGGTCTAACATCGTAGTACGAAGCCCTTGAGTGTTTATTACACAATCCTTAATCTGATTAATTGTGAAAAATTCTTCGGTCGAGTTAATTCTAAACAAATAATTATTAAGAGCATCAAGTCTTATTTCTTTACCTTCCAAATCAATAGCATCAATAAAATGAGAAAACTCAGCGGAAACTACTTTTAAAAAACTATCTTTAATAATTCTTGATAATACTGCCCATTCTTGTTCTATATCACTTCGGGGTGAAATAGTTTTGACAAGATATTTTTCTGCAAGTGAAAGTGCAGGCTTATAAAAACCGTTTGATGACCATAAAACTAAATTTGAAGTTGGCAAAAACTCATGTTTTTTAACTAGTTGTTCAATCCAAGTAGAGTCGGCAGGTTTTTTTCGATCACAGCATTCTATTGATATTAAGACAGGCTCATAGTTACCTATTTTAGGTTTGTATCTAAGAACTATATCGACTTCCCTTTCTTCCCCATTGAGGCTATGAACAAGCATTTCTGATTCATTCACTTCCCAAGTTTCATCCACCAATCTTTCATGGAGCAATTTAACTAACCTCTGAAAAGTATTGGTTCTTTTAGGCATGATTTTTCTGAAAGCTAACCTGTAGATAATTCATTTTTGTCGCTAAACATTACCTTCGTGGATTTTTTTAATCTATCATTAACAGCTTGCCACTCCTCCGTTTGCGGTGGTTGTTCTACCAAAATGATGTCAATATCATCATTATCCAACGCTCGTAAGCTACTGTACAAGTTGTGAGCATAATCACTACCACTCTTTGGCATAATTAATACCTGAACACCGTATTGTTGACTAATATTTTTGCTATAAGCTAAAACTCCAATTTTATATTTTTTCTGAATAGTGTTTTCTTGCAGTTTTTTTTGTAGCTGTACTGTGGTGCAAAGCATGGTTTGAGTTTCCGGCGCATAATGCACTTCCATCAAGCCCGGCGCATGGATTTGTTCATTATTTTCAGGTAACTCCAGCTTCACTTGCAGAAACTGTTCAATATCAGATTTACTAATTTGCCCTGGTCGCAGCAATCTTGGGCGCTCACCGCTTAAGTCCACAATCGTTGATTCCAAGCCAACCTGACACGCACCACCGTCCAGAATCATATCGACCTTATCACCGAGTTCTTCTTCGACATGACTGGCTTGGGTAGGGCTGATCCGGCAGAATCGGTTTGCGGACGGTGCGGCAATGCCGCTGCCAAATGCCTGCAATACACTTAAAGCAACCGGATGATTAGGTACGCGCAAAGCAACTGTGTTTTGTCCACCAGTGACTTCCATCGGCACGTCAGGGTGTTTTTTTAGCACGATGGTCAGCGGTCCAGGCCAGAAATGTTTAGCTAATTTCCAGGCAATCTCAGGGATTTCAATCGCCCAATCTTCAAACGTAGCTACATCTGGGATATGGACAATCAAGGGATGATCGACAGGACGGCCTTTGGCTGCAAAAATACGTTTAACGGCTTCTGGATTTTTGGCATCCGCACCTAATCCGTAGACGGTTTCGGTAGGAAAAGCGACGAGGCGGCCTTGCCGTAATAAATCGGCTGCTTTGAGGATTGCCGCTTCATCGGCGATAACAGGATTCATTTTACTGAGGATAATTAAGCTAGCGGCTCGATTTCAATCAACACTTCATCAGGATTTGCAGGTTCACCCTTGACGACATGCACGGCTTTCACCATACCGGCAATAGGTGCGGTAATCTCGGTTTCCATTTTCATGGCCTCAGTTACCATAACTGCCTGACCTGCCACCACCGACTGCCCAATCTTAACCAACACTTCAAGTACGTTGCAGGGCATACTGACGACCACATCGCCCTGTGCGGTCGGCTTGCGGCGTTTGCTGGCGATAGTGCTTTTGACCGCGCCTTGTGTGCCGCCGTCAAGCACGATTTCATCCAGCGTTTCGACCACGATTTCTTCCGGCACACCATCGACCATGAAGTAGAAATGTCGAAGCATCTGGTTTTTAGGCCCCGCCCCAGTCACTTTGACATGATACGATTCGCCATGTAACGCGACGTTAAACTCGGTTGGGGCTTTTTTTAGATTATCGTCCACCCTTGATTCAATAAGCAAAGGTTCAGCCACCAAATGACCGCTAGCGCGTTGCTCCAGAAATAACTTACCCACTTCTGGAAACATGGCATAACTCAGGACATCTTCATCGTTTTGCGCCAGACTGCCAATTTCGCCACGAAGACGGTCGAATTCGGGTTTTAGCAAATCCGCAGGACGGCAGTCCATCACATCTTCATCACCGATTGCTTTCTTTTGTAAGTCTTCATTAACGGCTGCTGGCGCTTTGCCATAACCCCCTTGCAGGTAACGTTTTACCTCGTTAGTAATGGTTTCGTAGCGTTTGCCCGTCAACACATTGAGTACAGCTTGGGTACCGACAATCTGTGAAGTCGGCGTAACTAAAGGTGGATAACCTAAATCTTTGCGGACTTCGGGAATTTCCTTATAGACTTCGCCCATCTTGTCCAAGGCATTGCGCTCTCGTAGTTGATTGGCTAGGTTAGAAATCATGCCGCCAGGCACCTGAAAAAGATGGACTTGCGTGTCTATGCCAGTAAACTCGCTTTCAAAACGGTGGTATTTTTTTCTAACTTCGGCGAAATATTGGTTAACTTCTTGTAATTTATCCAAATCCAAGCCGCTGTCATAATCCGTTCCTTTTAAGGCTGTGACCATACTTTCAGTTGGCGGATGGCTGGTGCCTCCTGACCAAGACGATAAGGCCGTGTCAATATGCTGGCAACCCGCCTCGATAGCCTTCAACTGGCACATTTCAGCAAGGCCCGATGTCGCATGGGAATGTAAGTGCAAAGGCAAATCGATGGCATCTTTTAGGGCTTTAACCAATTCACTGCTTGCATAGTGGGTAAGCAAACCCGCCATATCCTTGATAGCAATAGAATCACAACCCAGATTCGCCAACGCTTTGCCCAGCGTAACGAAGCACTGCACATCATGAACGGGACTGGTGGTATAGCAAATAGTGCCTTGGGCATGTTTGCCGCTTTCTTTGGTCGCTTCGATAGCTGTCTGCAAATTGCGGACATCGTTCAAAGCATCGAAAATACGGAACACATCCATGCCATTTTCTGCCGCCTTATGGATAAAAGCGCGCACTACATCATCGGAATAATGCCGGTAGCCCAGCAGATTTTGTCCACGCACCAGCATTTGCAAGCGAGTTTTTGGTAAAGCCGCCTTAAGTTTGCTTAAGCGTTCCCACGGGTCTTCCTTCAAAAACCGCAAACACGCATCAAACGTCGCCCCGCCCCAGCACTCCAGCGACCAATAGCCGATGTCGTCCAGCATGGCACAAGCAGGTAACATATCTTCCGTTCGCAAACGGGTTGCAATCAGGGATTGATGGGCATCGCGGAGGATTACGTCGGTGATAAAAACTTTTTTCATTGCCATTTCTTTCTATGAAGTCGAAGTAATTTCATGTCACAGACCCGTATGCGCTGCCATCACAGCGGCAATCACGCTAGCCAATACTTCGGGACGCGGTTTATTGGAGTAATTAATCAATTCGGGATGTTGTTCGATAAAACCCGTATTAAAACTTGCAGCGCGAAACTCAGGATGACGTAATATTTCCAAGTAATAAGGGATAGTGGTCTTGATACCAAACAGACCCATATCCTTTAAGGCACGTTCGCCCCGTTTAATCGTATCTTCCCAGGTAATGGCGCTGACGATGACTTTTGCCAACATTGAATCGTAATACGGCGGGATATCGTAACCCGTATAAATGGCGGTATCAGTACGCACACCTGGGCCACCCGGCGCATAATAACGGGAGATATGACCGAAACTCGGTAAAAAGCCGTTTTGCGGATCTTCGGCGTTGATGCGAAATTGAATGGCATAACCTCGGCGGCTAATGTTTTCCTGCTTGCAACCTAAAGGTAATCCTGCCGCGACCCGAATTTGCTCTTCGACAATATCAACACCAGTAATGGTTTCGGTGATTGTGTGTTCAACCTGCACCCGCGTATTCATTTCCATGAAATAAAAATGGTCATTGTCATCCAGCAAAAATTCAACCGTTCCGGCATTGGTATATTTGACTGCTTTAGCGGCAAGCACCGCCAAACCACCTATGTATTGGCGCTGAGCTTCATCCAATTGCGGAGAAGGCGCGATTTCGATTAGTTTTTGATTACGCCGTTGGATGGAACAATCCCGTTCATACAGGTGGATGGTATTGCCATGATGATCGGCTAAAATCTGCACTTCGATATGGCGCGGATTGACCACGCATTTTTCCAGGAACACATCTGCGCTACCAAAGGCTTTGGTTGCCTCAGAAATAACCCGTTCGTAATTACGCTGTAATTCATCCGCATTATCGCAACGTCGTATACCCCTGCCACCGCCACCTGTTGTCGCTTTCAGCATAATCGGATATCCGATCCTGTCGGCAGCAGTCAACGCTTCTGCAACGTTGGCAAGATTTTCTGTACCCGGCGTAACGGGAATACCGGCTTTAATCATGGCATTCCTGGCTTCGGTCTTATCACCCATGCGCTGGATGACATCCGCTTCTGGGCCGATGAAAATCAAGCCACGCTCCTTGCAAGCCCTTGCAAATTGAGCGTTTTCAGACAGAAATCCATACCCAGGATGTACGGCATCACAACCCGTCGCCGCCGCTAAATCCACCAAGGCATAAATGTTGAGGTAACCCGCCAACGGCTCACTGCCGATGCAATAAGACTCATCCGCCTTTTTGACGTGCAGGGCAAATCGGTCTACCTCCGAATAAATCGCCACCGACCGTATGCCCATTTCTGCACAGGCACGGATAATACGGACGGCGATTTCACCGCGATTGGCGATTAGGATTTTACGTAGCATAAGCTTCTATGTAATTAAGCAAGCTTGTATTCTATCAAAATCTGGGCTAATGATTAGCTACCATTACTAAATAGTGGGTTTTAAAACTTGATACCAATGCTAATAGATCGAGCGATTTTATTCATTCTCCCTAAGGTGCTAAGATGAGAAGTCATTTTATTCTGCATTTCCACTGCCATTGCATCTGACGGGATACTATTGGGACTTAATTCAGTTTGCTTTATAATCACTTACCAAGCCTCCCCAACAGAAAAGAGCAGGAACTGATTACGTTTTAGCACGTTCCATGCAATTCCTACACCACCAAACGGTTTCACACATCAGGTTAAACAATGACATCAACCCCATCCCCCATCCAAGATTACGCCCTACTCAGCGATGAGGAATGCGATACCAAAATAATCGCTGCTAAAGCCAAGTTGGGTAAGCGTTGCGTTATCTTAGGGCATCATTACCAACGCGACGAGGTGTTTAAACATGCCGATTATGTCGGTGACTCGTTGAAATTATCGCGCGACGCCGCCGCCGCTGAGGCCGAATATATCGTGTTTTGTGGCGTACATTTCATGGCGGAAGTGTCCAACATCCTGACCCGTCCCGAACAAGTCACCATCCTGCCTGATTTGGCGGCAGGTTGTTCAATGGCAGACATGGCAAACCTTATCAAGGTCAAGAAATGCTGGGAAGAATTAAGGCAGGTGATCGATGTCGATAACGAAGTCACCCCCGTGACTTACATCAACTCCGCCGCCGACCTGAAAGCCTTTTGCGGCGAGCATGAAGGCATCGTCTGCACCTCGTCCAACGCGCAAAAAATCCTGGAATGGAGTTTTGGCAACCGCCCGAAAGTCTTGTTCTTCCCCGACCAACACTTAGGCCGCAACACCGGCTACCGGATGGGCATCCCGCTGGAGCAGTTGTGCATGTGGGATTTCAACAAGCCGATGGGTGGCTTGACGGAAGAGCAGATCAAGAAGGCTAAAATCTTTTTGTGGGGCGGCTTTTGCTCGGTACACCAAATGTTCAAGCCGGAACAGATCGACAACTTCCTGGCAAAATACCCAGAAACTAAGGTCATCGCCCACCCCGAAGCACCGTTCGAGGTCTGCCAGAAAGCCGAATACATCGGCTCCACCACAACCATCTTACGCACCATCCGCGAAGCCGAACCCAACACCCGCTGGCTGGTGGCGACTGAACTTAACCTCGTCAACCGCCTGCACGAAGAATGCAAAAAAGACGGCAAAAACGTCCACTTCATGTCGCCCACCTTGTGCATGTGCTCCACCATGTTCCGCACCGACCCGCAGCATTTAGCCTGGGTGATGGATAATCTTGCTAATGGTCATGTGATTAACCAGATTGTCGTGCCGCCGGATGAGGCGAGGTTAGCTAAGAAGGCGCTGGATAATATGTTGGCGATACATTAAGGGCATAAATATGGGTATATCCTATAGGTCTATCATATTTATTTTTTCTAAAAATTTGGATAACCTTTTGACGCAATGTTTTACATCATTTAGGATGTCTAAGTTACAGTTGGGCATATCTTCACGCTCCTATGCCCTGCGTTTCCTTAACTCGGAGCGGTGGAGAATCAAAGATGGATCAAAAACTTTTTACGGCAACTCTCTTGTTGTTGCTTTCCGGCTGTGCGACAACAGCAAATAATACCCCTTCCTCTAATCCTTCTGCTGAAAGTAGTGGCAAAGCCGAGAAAAAAATATCAATGGCTATTGGTCGTGAAATTGGCAACTTTAAAATTACTAATTCGCAGGCAACAGAAGCACCGACAGGTTATAACGGAATGCAGTACACCGTTAAAACTGATGATGGTTCCACTTTTAAATGCGAAATTTTAGAACCATCCGGATTAGGTCAAGTTGCGACTTGGGGCATGGCAAGTGGGGCAGATGCTATGTGTACGGATTTTACAAGGGGATCAAGTAATATAGGAAAAACGAACAATGCAAGCTGCAATGCATTACTGCGTGCTGCGGGCAAATGCTAAAGTAATGCCCAATCAACCCATCGGTCAACCGGACAGCCCAAAGCTGCGCTTTGGATGCCGGTTACCTCAAATGTTAGACATCACATGGATGAAGCTTCGCCTCCGCACGTCCCTATAACCCAGTCTACTTGATCAGAGATTGACTCCTTTGGTAAGGAGTCGATAGGTTGGGGAAAAGGTTAATCGAGCCGTCGTTGCGATAAGCAATAGCGTAAGTACGTCTATTAAAGATCATGAAATACATGGTGCTTAAGCGATGTTGAAAACGTGAATTAAAAGGAGAAATACTACAATGAAAATGCACGCTTCTTTACTCAATCTGTTAGGTTTGTTTTTTTGCTGGTCAATAACAACCAACGCCGCTTACGTTTGCCCAAACGGACCTAGGCCTGGTGAAGTGCAGGTTGGCACACAGGGCGGCTCAGGTGGCATTGCCGTTATTCCAATGTGTGATTCAGACGGCTCAGCCGATGATGGGGGTAACTCTAATGATGATGAGGGAGGTGGATATGGTAGAGCATACCCAGCACCATCAGCCCCACGGGTAAAAGGCCACGCTGAAAATGTTTGGGGTGCGCTGGTGTGGGATCCAAAAATGCTGATTGCAAACTATAAAGAAAGTAAAAATATAGGCATCGCGATGGGGCAAAAAACCAAACAAGCAGCGATAGATCAAGCTATGAGCGAATGTGAAAATGACGGCGGTAAACACTGCCAGGTGCAAGCGACTATTTCAGGGGCTTGCCTAGCTATAGCTGGCGCAAAAAAGCAATTGGTGTGGGAAACGCAAAAATTTATAAATGAGGATGCAAATGCTACGGCAGACCTTGCCAGCAAAAAAGCATTGGCAAAATGCAATGAAAAAGGCTACCAAAATTGTGAGGTTTTTTATATTGACTGCTCTATTTACAAGTGGGTATGGGATTGAGTTTTAGTAGCATTCCTCCGATTACGCTATCGCTAATCGGAGCTACACCGTAGAATTGGCTCGTGTCCGTTTAACCCGTAACGTACGTTAATGTAGGATGCGGTGAGGTACGAACCGCATCGTTCGTGTTCGCTATAGATGCGGTTTACTGTGTTCACCAGACCCACACGTTGCTAGTACCTCCTAGAAGTGTGCATTCCATGCACCAAAAGCGGTAAATCATGTATTACCTAACTTGGTCTTCACTCAAACACCATGCTTTTTGTGCGTAAAACGCACCCAACCTCCAAACGGAAGATAAAACCCTAAAATAAACGGAATTTACTTGGTAATGGATAGTCTTAACCGTTAGAATACCAACCAAGGGGGCGACATGGCTTCGACGTGGGTAGCAAAACCTTGAGTGCATGCCGAGGACTGTACACCTCGTAAATAATACAGAAAAAAAGTATTCGCAAATGACGAAAACTACTCGGTGGCTTTAGCAGCTTAAACCCTGCACCACCTCTCTGACTGGCGGTGCTTATGCAACCAGAGTTTGATGCAGCCTTCGGGGTGCAAAGGACGCTCAGGGATCATCTTACATAAGATCGCGCCAGGGCTTTGTTCGGAGCCTAAAGTGCTAAACCCAATCGAAATCGCTGGTGGTTTTCTTGGCCCGACGGGTAGTCATCAGCTAAATCAAAGCGCGGGATAAGCATGTAGACCTTGTGGCGGAGTGCTTGCGGACGGGGGTTCAATTCCCCCCGCCTCCACCAATTAATGATTTAAAGATGTTCAACGAAGTACACGAAACCCGCATGTTACAAGGCATAGCGGGTTTTTTATTGTCCAACGAGGTGCGTTAGGATGTATTGACATCCATGTTTTCTGGGGGTATAAAACGGGGGTACTTTCATTTTCACATAAGACGATACCCCCAAATGCTTACCGATACCGCATGTAAGAACGCCCACAGGGGCGACAAAGCCGCTTTAGGCAAGGCTTTCAAGTTGGCAGATGATAAAGGCTTGTACCTTCACGTTAAGCCAGGAATCAAAGGTTGGTCAAAGTATTGGCGGCTTAAATATCGCATTGGGGGTACTGAAAAACTACTAGCCCTTGGAAAGTACCCCGATGTAACCCTAGACCAAGCACGGCAACGGCGGGAAGAAGCCAGGAAGCAACTAGCCGATGGCATAGACCCAGGCGAAAACAAAAAAGCCGTTAAAGCGTCTAGGTTAGCATTGGCTGAAAACAGCTTTGAAATAATCGCCCGTGAATGGGGGCAAAAGAATATTAACGATTGGGACGACAAGAACAACCGCTCAAAACGAATGCTGGAACGTAACATCTTTCCCTGGCTGGGCAGTAAGCCGATTACAAATATTAAGCCAATGGACGTTCTGGCATGTTTAAGGCGCATTGAAGAACGCGGTACAATCGAGACTGCACACAGGGTAAAGCAGGTAACGGGGCAGGTTTTCCGCTATGCCGTATCTACAGGGCGGGTTGAGCGTGACATTACCAGAGACCTAGACGGGGCATTACCGAAAACTAAGGGCGGTAACTTCGCTTCGATGACAGACCCGAAGCAAGTTGCCCCGCTCTTTCGCGCAATCGACGGCTACACAGGCTCTTACATCGTTAAATCAGCCTTGCAGCTTGCCCCTTTGGTTTTTGTCCGTCCAGGTGAATTAAGACATGCTGAATGGCAACACATAGACCTTGAAGCTAAGGAATGGCGCTATCTGGTCACTAAGACCGATACGCAGCACATCGTACCATTATCAACCCAAGCCATAGCGATATTGCACGAAATACAGCCGCTAACAGGGCATGGGCGTTATGTGTTCCCGTCTGCCAGGACACCCAACGGCTCACGGGCAATGTCAGACGTGGCGTTATTGGCGGCACTTAGGCGCATGGGTTTTGATAAAACCGAAATGACGGTACACGGCTTTAGGGCAATGGCGCGT
>NZ_CBAROL010000033.1:0-27352 GCF_964779595.1 Methyloglobulus sp. | reverse complement strand
AGTAATAACAATCCGGCTGCATCATTTGTTACAGGTGTACCTTCATTTAATTTTGTTTCCATCTGGGTTTTTCCTGGCGTAATTTCAGCCATTCCCGCAGTAAACTGGGATTTCGCAATATAATCCTGATAAGCCGGAATCGCAATCGCTGCCAAGATACCGATAATGGCAACCACGATCATTAATTCGATTAAGGTAAAACCTTGTTGGACTTTTTGTGTGGGTAATTTCATTGTTATATTTCCTTTGTTGATAAAAGTAAGGGTTAAAGTCTGTGTGCTTGTGTGCTACGCAATAGCTAAAGCAGTTAGCGTGCCAAGTTTTTTGGTTAATGCTAAAAAAACCGCTTGCTGCGGGTGGGTTAGGTTATTAAGTGGCTGTTTATTAAAAGCTAAAATATTTATTCCGTAGGCTGGGTTGGTAAACCCAGCTACCCGATACCGATGCTGGGTTTCGTGCCTCAACCCAGCCTACACGCTAATTACGTCAGATTGTGACAAATTTTGTCAGTTGTGGATGGGGTTATTTGGGTGGGGACGATAAATTCCGGCATTTGTTGTTTATTGGAATCAAAAAACATGTTTTTTGACTCCGTTTTTTTTATTCCCACGCGGAATGTGGCTTTGCCGGACGGGGCATGTTGCCTCGTTCGTAGCGTTTCAGCGTGGTTCAGGAATAGCGAGATAAGCAAAAGGTTTGGAACGGGGTTGCAAACCCCGTCCCGCGTTCGTTTTTGTTGGTTGTAGCTGTGGTGGTTTGGGTGGGGGCGGTAAACTCCGGCTTTGTTGGTTGTTTGGAATCAAAAAACATGTTTTTTGACTCCGTTTTTATCATTCCCACGCGGAATGTGGGAACGATGAAAGTTGACTTTGCCGGACGGGGCATGTTGCCTTGGTCGTATCGTTTCGGCGTGGTTCAGACATATCGACATAAGCAAAAGGTTTGGGACGGGGTTGCAAACCCCGTCCCGCGTTCGGAATGCCGACGCGCAAACCTAGGTTTGCACTCCAGTTTATATCGTTCCCATGCTCCAGCGTGGAAATGCCGTCAGGTACGCTCTGCGTCCCGCACCGCTAGGATTTGTCGAGAAAAAAGAATTAAACCTGATTAATGCTCTTGCTCGTACCGTTATCAAAATAGATGCAAACATTGCCAAAAGAGCCAATGAATTTGAACAACAAGGTTTACAGGCTTTTGATGCGTTACATTTGGCTTGTGCGGAAGGCAACGCTGACATATTTTTAACAGTTGATGACAAATTTTTAAACAAGGCCAGAACTTTTCAAGACATTAATGTCAAAGTCAGTAACCCTTTGCTTTGGCTAAACGAGGTTTTATTATGAGCACAACACCCTACAAAACAGAACAAGAAATTCAACAATTGGGCATGGAGGCACTCCAAAAAGGCTTGGGTGTTAGCGATTTTATCCGGTTTATGCAGCAATTTAATAGGGGCTACGGAAATTATGTGGAGGATCGGCAAGGTTGGCAACAGCAATATTCTGTAAATCAGTTGATTGAGGAGATTAATTCAGTTAATCACTCGTAGCATGTTGGGGTTGCTAATTATATCGTTCCCACGCTCCAGCGTGGGAACGCCGTTACGGATGCTCTGCGTCCTGCACCGCTAGAGCGGTGCAGGATTTGTTCCCACGGCGGAGCGTGGGAACGATGAAATTTTGTCAGTTGTTGAAAGGTTCTTGTTAAAGGGGGATAATTTAGTCTTACTAGCCGTCTTACCAGGAGTATGTCTGTGATTACCACAAAGCTGTCGAGCAAAGGTCAAATCGTCATCCCAAAAGAAATTCGGGATGAACTGCATTGGGAAGCCGGGACGGAGCTTACTTTGGTTGCCACTGGTTCTGGTGTATCCCTGAAAGCAATCTCTGCCAAGACCGGACGCAATCTGGGTGATTTGATTGGTCTACTTAAACACGAAGGTGTAGCTATAACTATTGAGGAGCTTTGTAAACCCGTAGACGTTCGCGCCGATTGGGAGCAATCGGAGCAGCGTAACAAATGATCGCTTTTGACACGAATTTGCTGGTTCGTGCTGTTGTGGCCGATGATCCGGCGCAAGTTGCTATCGTCAAACAGTTGATTATGCAGGATTCGGTATTTATTTCCCGAACGGTGTTATTGGAAACCGAATGGGTTTTGCGGTCGGTTTATAGGAAGTCCCGTGCTGAAATACTGGATTTTTTTAGGGCATTGCTGGAAGTCGATAACACGGAGGTTGAAAACTCAATAGAGGTTGGATACGCACTTGATTGGTACGATCTGGGTGCTGATTTTGCCGATGCCTTACATCTTGCTGTGTGTGGCTTCGCCGTACTGCATACGTTTGACAAGGGATTTTGCAAAACGGCAAGTGAGGCGGGGTTGACTCCGCCGATTGTGGTGTTGGTGGAGTAACCAGAACTTTTTATCATTCCCACGCCGGAGCGTGGGAACGATAAAATATAACTAGCCAATGCTATACTGAACTCCATGAGAATATACATGGACAATTGCTGCTTAAACAGACCATTTGGATGACCAATCAAATCTTGCCGCGTCAGCGGTTATGTGACATAGCTTAAATTATTTGCCATCTATGTTATTATATGACATATTTTTGCTAAAGTTACATAAGGGAAAAATTATGTCATCATTGATAACACAGGTTTCAGCAGGAGGTCGCATTGTCATTCCTGCGGAAATTCGCCGAGAGATGGGCATTCAGTCTGGCGATCAGGTGATATTGTCTTACCATGATGGTGAGCTGCATATTGCAACCCGAAAGCGACGCCTGCAACAAGCAAAGGCGATTGTGATGGCGGGGTCGGAAGGTGTTTCTTTAGCGGAACAATTGCTTGAACAACGAAGAGCAGAGGCAAATGACTGAGCCACTGGTTTTGGATGCTTCTGCTGTACTTGCCTATCTTCAAGACGAAACCGGTAGTGAAAAAGTACATGCCGCTTTGTTAGAAGGCAAGGCGATAATGTCCGCCGTGAATTATGCTGAGGTTGTAGGTAAGCTGCTTGAGGCAGGGTTGCCTGAGTCTTCGGTAAAAACAGTCATGGGCAATATGGAATTACACATTGAACCGTTGGATGAAAAACAGGCTTGGACAATAGGGCTGCTGCGTATTAGTACCAGGGAGTTTGGTTTGTCATTAGCTGATCGTGCTTGCTTGGCATTGGCTTATATTAAGAAGATCCCCGTTGTTACGGCTGATAAACAATGGGATAAATTAAAGGCGGATGTTGAGATTATTCAGCTTCGCTAGTCAGTATTTTGACAAAAATCATAAAACCCCTTAAATTCTAGTCAGTCTAGTCTATTTAAGTGATGCATTATGAAAATTAATCTCAATATTTGGCAACTTCAAGATGCAAAGAGCAAGTTTAGCCAGCTTGTTGAAAAAGCGTTGCACAACGGCTCTCAATTTGTGACTAAGCATGGCAACAATGCCGTTGTTATTCTTTCGTTTAAAGATTACCAAGCCTTAACAAAGCCCACATCAGATTTGGTTGCATTTTTGCGTAGCTCCCCGCTGGTGAATGTTGATCTGGATATTGCTAGGGATAAAACTCCGCCAAGAGAGCTTGAGTTTTGAAATATCTTTTGGATACCTGCGTAATTTCCGAAATTATCAAACCACAACCTGATGACGGTGTGATGTCCTGGTTGCAAAACCAAGATGAAAATAGTTTATATCTTAGCGTTTTTTATCGTTCCCACGCCGGAGCGTAGGAACGATAAAAGCGTTGAGACATCGTTTACCTGGAGTACAAACCTAGGTTTGCACTCCGGCATGTGCTGTTTGTAAGGAATCAAAAAACATGTTTTTTGACTCCGTGTGTCTTATTTATCTCCGAATTTCTTAACTGCGGACAACTCATACCTCGCATCCGGCACTACAAACACGTCGGTGGTTTAGGTAATCCCGCCAGTTTGCACGCATATTTCAAAGGTCCATCAGGGAATAATCTGTGCAAATAGCGGCTGTTGCCTTTGTCTGCGCCCAGGGTTTTCGCTATTGCTTTGATGAACACGCGGGTATTCGGCAGATGTTGGTATTGTTGGTAATACGTTCTGATAAACCGGATGATTTCCCAGTGCTGCTCGGTAAGGCTGATGTTTTCTTGTTGGGCGAGATGGTTTGCGACTTGTTCATTCCAATCTAAGCGGTTTACCAGAAAGCCTTGCTCCGTGGTTTTCAAGGACAGATCACCAAGCTTTAGCACCATGAGCTAATCAATGGGTTTGCGACGGTGAGTTTAACCAGTTCTGCGTAGTCTATGGCTTCTAATCCAATAACTAACTCAGACGGGAGTATGCCTCTGACTGCCATATCCTCGGACAATACGTACAAGCGATTGGTGTTGAGCTTAGTGCTTAATAATTCAGCAGATTTGCTTTTTTGTATCACGCCAAGTACGGCGCTTTCAAGAAACACGGCAACATCGCCAGTAGCCATTCTATCCAGCACGGCATTGTCGATAGGTGATTGAAATATAAGGTGTAGCATTAATTGCTGTCGGTTAACTTTAGCCCGATGATACCGGCGATGACCAGAAATATAGAGAATAAGCGGTAAATTTCAGCAGATTCTTTAAACAATACGATACCAAGTATCGCAACACCTACCGCGCCCATGCCCGTCCATACTGCATAAGCTGTACCCACGGGCAGAAATTTAATCGCCGTCATCAACAAAAATAAACTCACGGCACCGGAAACAAGCGTGATGACGCTGGGAATCAAGCGGGTAAAGCCCTGATTATATTTAAGGCTTAACGCGAACACAATTTCCACCAAACCCGCAGTAAATAATAGCAACCACGCCAACAGACACCTCGTTATGATTTGTTATAAAACGCTATTTTACTATCAATTCAAATTATCAATACGGCTAATGACCACCTAGTTACTTCTTGAAATGTAGGGTGGAAAAGCCTGTATTCACTTGTCTGTCATACAAACCCAGGTTTGTACTCCAGCTACGATGCTTAAGTTTTAAACGGCATCCTGCGGGGAATTATTCTGTATTGGGTAAGGTATTTGGATACTGTTTTCGCGCAGGGCTTTTTCGAGGTTGCCGAGCAATTTATGTGTAACCTGCAAGCGGTGTGCCAGTTCGCTCACAAAAACCCGAATAGAAAACTCCATCGCACTCTCTCCAAAACCGGTAAATACCACACCTGGTGCAGGATCTTCCAGCACTAATGGCGTTGCGCGAACGGTTTCAATCATCACTTTATGGGCGAGTTCGACATCCGAACCGTAGGCAATTCTGATGGGAATAACGATTCGAGTGGTCGAATCGCTTAACGTCCAATTGACTAACTGGCTGGTAATAAAGGTTTTATTGGGGATAATCAGTTCTTTTTGGTCAGGATCAATCAAGGTAGTCGCACGCATTTGGATACGGCTCACCTTGCCTGTCACGTTGCTGATGGTGACGGTATCGCCGACGCGTATAGGTCGTTCAAATAACAAGATGATGCCGGAAACCAGGTTGGCAAAAATTTCTTGCAAGCCGAAACCCAACCCGACACTCAGTGCTGCCACCAGCCATTGCACTTGCGACCAACTGCCACCCAATTCATTAGCGATGCAGATAAAGCCGAAAGCGATAATCAGGTATTTGGCTAACTGATTGACGGCGTAACGACCACCCGCCGCGATGGAAAAGCGGCTAAAAAACAGTAATTCCATCAATCCTGGGAAATTTCGTACCGATACCGCCACGATAAACACGTACAATCCTGCCATCAACAGATTAGTTAAAGTAACGGGTTGATAGCTTTCCTGGTTGTCAATCGTAACCAGATGTTGCCAGAGTTCAATGCGATCCAAAAATGAGAAAGCGGGCAGGATATTGCTCCAAATCATCCAGAATCCAACGATCAGGCTAAAACCGATAAACATGATGAGCAGCTTAATCGTTTGTGCATTAATGGTGGGTATATCAATCAATTGTTCATCTACTGGGAGAGTGGGGTCGTCGCCACCGACACCTTCTTCTGATACTACTTGTTTTTCGCTCAATGCCGCTGTTTTGCGTTTTTGTAGGGCATTTTTTAACGCCAATCGCCGATTAACGAGCGTTAACCAGCGGATTACTAATTCATAAATAATGACGATGCCAAAAATGAGTCGGATGGTGATAATCAGCTTTTGTTGTAGCTCCAATGCGCTGAGGTAGTATCCCGTCACTGCAAATCCGGCGATTACTAAAGGAATGCTAATAACTAGCAGAAACCAGATATAACGCAGCTTGGTAAACCAATCGTCAGGATGGTTTTTGATGTAAGACTGCAATAATCCGGTCGTGGGATTGAGCAATTTAGCGAAAAATACCGACAAGCCCAGCATCATAACAATCAACGCCAAGCGCCCCAGGTTGTCGCCATAACTGGATAGTGCCGATGCACCCGTACAATTGATGATGAAAACACTGGGTACAATGACAAAGCGTAACCAGGAAACCTGCATTTTCAATAAGCTGGCAGAGTTTTTTTGCCATTGAAAATGCTTAACAGCTATCCCGTTTGCGGCAAACATGCGGTAAAAAAATTGCAGCACAAACAGTGGAATAGCGGTTCTTTGCAAACCTACGCCCACGGCTTTGCTAAAATCGGCACCATGCGAGTTGCCACCAAGAAACCAGCCCAAAAAATAAACAAATACTGGCAAAGGCAACACCAGGATCAATGTATAAGCGAGTGCTTTTAGCGTGTAATAAAAATTGTCGGTATAAATTTTTTCTATTTTTACCGCTATCGTGACTAATTGCCGTTTTGCCCAACTCCTGACGATAGGCAACACGAACGAAGCCAGTATGGCAATTAAAGTAAGAAACGGATTTTGTTTCGCAATGATGGTAGTGTCTTTAAGCAACGCTACCCAGTTGTGCGGTGATAACAACCATCTGACTGAATCGAAAAGCCCACGCAAATAATCTGAGTTAATAGGTGCTGAACTGGGAACCCACAGCAAACGTTCATCAAGATAAGCCGCAAACTTATTGGCCTGGGTCAGCATCTGTTGCTTGGCAAAATCGAAATCACCCAGCGTACGTAAATAGGTGGTATAGGCGACCGATAGCTTATTTAATAACTCTTTCTGATTATTAAACAGTACGCGTAACTCGGCCTGTATCATCATGCGATCATCGGCTGGCAAAGTTTTATCAACGTCTTGATCCATCGAGTCTTTTAAATGACTATCCAGCTCCGAAAACAGCTTGATTTTGTCTTCTATCTTGAATTGCTCAAGGCTAGTCAAGGCCGTTTCGTTTTGAATGGCTTCAGATTCCACTATTAGCTGATCTTGACCGCCTAAATTACGCCGTTGTTCACGTAGAATTTTGCCCAATACAGGGCTTAATCCTGCCAAACTGATTTTTTTTTCGGCACTTTTGAAATCAGCTTCAATTCCGCTGGCGGTGTCATCTACTTTGCTTTTAAGTTCGTTGTAGGTTTCAATTTTGGCAGTAATCGTCTGCAAATCACGGCTGTACTGAATGTTCTCACGGGTAGCCTGTTGAATCAGGCTGTGTTTGCCAGCTACCGTTTTCTCGGCTTGACTCAGTTCATTTTGAATATGGATGACTTCTTGCTGTCTGCGCTCGTTGACCAGACTTTCAATGCCAGCAATAACTGGATTCAGCAGGTCTTTTTGGATGGTCAATAATTGCAGTTCAGCTTTGAGCAATTCGACCCGAACCAAGTTGCTATTCGCTTCTGCCGTTAGCATTTTTAACTCGGCGTTACGCGCATCAATTAAAGTAGCTTGCTGTATTTTCTGCGCCTCGGATTCAAGTTTTGAAGCTGTAGCCGCTGGCTGAAGTTGCAGTTTTGCCTGTGTGTCCTCAAGTGCTTGTTTAGCGGTTATAGTTTCTGAGCGTATCAACTGGGGGCGATCATTTTGCAAAGTCAGCGCTTTATCAAATTGCTTGATTTGTTCATCAATCGCACTGAATTTTTCTTTTTCCAATATCAACCGTTGTTCCAGCTCTTCGCCTGAAATCCTGGTAAAGTCTTCAAGCCTATGTTTAGTAAGCTTTTGTTGCGCTTGCTCGATTTCCCGTCGCAGTTTCTTAGTTTTTTCTGGGGCTTGCTTAATTGCAGTCTCAAATTCAACTGTTTTTGCGGTAGTTGTCTCGACATTGATCAAATTTTCTTGTCCAGATTGGTATAGAGCCAGCAACTTAGCCTTAATGGTTGCATCGATTTCCTTTTTGGCATCTAAAGCTTCAATTTTGGCTTTGATGAGGTTTTGGGTGATGTCAGCACCAGTATTTTCTGAAACACTGCTCTCTGGAGTTTTTTCAGATTGTGCATTGACCATTCCCATCGCCAGTAACATCGACAAGAACAGCAGTTTAATTAGGATAAGGCGTGGATTTTTCATTGAAAATTTGACGTTAAGGACAATTCAGGAGTTCTTTAACAAACTGCATAAAATTTAAAGGATTTTGTGGTTATTACCATTGGTATTTCCGGTTATAACGCCGCATTAGCAAAATCTATACTACCCTTAGCGGATTAGATTTTTATTAAATAGCCCAACAACAAGCATTAACGTTAGTCATTGCTTAACTAACACTTAAATTTGTGTGCTATGTTAAGTAGTTAAGTATAATTATCGCAAATTATTGTGGTGTTCTCGCTAACATCAAATCTTGACCTATTATTTTCTCAGGGAAGCAGTCCTTTGACTCAGCAAACAAAATTTTTCGCCGTTAAGTGCTTGATATTTTTCTTAGCAATCATCCCGTTGCAAACTCTGTTTGCCGAGGATTCTGCATTTCTAGAACCCAGCGTAAGCAAGGAAATCAACGCGATTATCACGGCAAGACAAAATCCGTACTTGAAGCAGTCTAACTTCTCCAATCGCACCGAAGATCTTGATGCACTCTATAAACGCGGCAATTACCAATTGCTCTGGCTTGGTAATGCTAAATCAGCCAAAAACACGGCGGATGCCCTTGATCTGTTGGCAAATGCAGCAACTCAGGGCTTAATTGAGGAAAATTATGACGCGCAAATGCTGCGAACAAAACGTAGTCTTGCCTTAACGCTCTCGCCAACGTCCTATAAAGACCTCGCACTTTATGACACTGCACTCAGTATAGCGGTATTGCGGTTTTTGCACGACCTGCATTATGGTCGGGTAAATCCTCAAGGCATCAATTTTAAGTTGCAGTTGCGGGAGAAAAAACTGACTGATTTGCCGCTGTTGATTAATGACAGTGTAACGCTAAACACCGTTTCCCAGTTACCTCTGCTGGTAGAGCCAAAGTTGCATCAATACCAAAAATTAAAGTCGGCATTAGCCAGTTATCGTCTTATTGCTGCAAAATCGCCAGCATTCAACTTTAGTATTAAAGGTAAATTGCGACCTGGGGAACATCATCCGCAATTGGCGGAATTAAGCAAATTTTTAGCCAGCGTAGGTGATTTGCCTGAAACTGGTACAGTCAGCCCTACTGAAAAAAATCCTAAATACACCGCCAATATTGTAGAAGGCGTAAAAAAATTCCAGCTCCGTCATGGTCAAAACGCAGATGGCACGATAGGATCAAGTACTGTTGTTGCACTCAACGAACCCTTATCACAGCGCATAAAACAGATAGAGCTGGCGATGGAAAGACTGCGTTGGCTTCCTGAGTTGAGTGTTGGTCGTTCTATCATCGTCAATATTCCGGCCTTCCAGCTTTGGGCAATTGATGACATCAGTAATGTTGATGTCAATATCACGAATATGCGCGTTGTTGTGGGCAAAGCGCTGAAAAATCAAACGCCGGTATTGATGGCTCAAATGAGTTATATCGAATTTATGCCGTATTGGAATGTCCCTAAAAATATCCTGAAGGATGAGATTTTGCCTAAATTGGCTCGAAATCCGGGTTATTTGTCGGCTCAAAATATGGAGATAGTCGGTAATTCAGCCAAGCCTGTTTCTGTAAGCGGTGATGCTATAGAAAAGCTCAAGCGTGGTGTGTTAAGGGTTAGGCAACGTCCAGGCAATAAAAACAGTTTAGGTAAAGTAAAATTTATCTTCCCCAACAAAGAAGATGTGTATTTGCATGATACCCCGGCCAATTCTTTGTTCAGCAGATCGCGCAGGGATTTTAGCCACGGTTGCGTACGTGTTGAAAACCCCAAGGCATTGGCTGAATTCGCCCTAAAAAACCAAGGTAACTGGAATGCCAACACGATAAAAAAAGCCATGCAAAAATCGGCTATGCAGCATGTTGTGTTACAGAGTCCGATACCTGTGCTGTTTTTTTATACGACATCCTTTGTCGATCAATTCAACAATCTTGCGTTTTATCAGGATATTTACGGACACGATACGGTTCTCATGGAAGCACTTAAAAAAACCGATGATTTATCCGACCAGTCGATTTTTGTAAGTACCAGTGTCGAACCGCCTATTCCCAACGGAATGCCTTGAAGAATTGCCTAAAGTTGCTATTCTTTGTGTATGAGTTATAGCTGCTAATCGTTTTTCATAGAATTGTTTGCTGCGGGTAATCGCAGTACACTTAAATCTTGGCGATTTAACATTCCTCCTAATTGGGATTAATATCTCAACCACCCCATACGCTATTACATTGATAAAGCTAAGTAAATTAAATCCATGGTGAGTTCCTCTCAATCTTTCGGTGCTATTCGTCCGCATAGCAATAAGCTTGCTGTATTGGCTAGATTATTGGACGTAATCGTAATCTGGCTGACTTTGTGGTCTATCCTCGATCTTGCCGCTGTAGAATGGGACAATAAACATACTTGGTGGCTGTTGATTTCGGTCGTTGGCTTTGGTGTATTTGCTTCATTTAACGAGCTATACCGCGGCAGTCGGGCGATGTCTACTTCCACTCAGATCAGGTTGATTGCCGTTTCCTGGTTTTGCGTATTGCTTATATTGATGTGTGTGGATCAGACTTATCCACTGATAGACCCCATTTACAAACAATATTTCTGGCTTTGGAGTCTAGCCGTCCCGATTGAAATTATTTCTTGGCACGTCATCGTACGTAGCGTGGCAAATATGTCCAGAAAAATGGGCAAACACCGACATCGTGTAGCGATTGTTGGTGCCACTATGCTCGGTGCAGAGCTGGAAAAAATCTTCCTAGAAGAAAAAGCTGTGGGTACAGAGTTTTTGGGCTTTTTTGATGATCGACAACGCCTCAGTGAAGGTGGTCATCAATTTGATCTGAAAAAATTAGTAGGTGATACCGACCAGCTTATAAAGCTTGCTAAAGAAGGTGCTGTTGATATTGTTTATATCACTTTACCGCTACGAGCGGAATTACGCATCAAAAGTATTGTTGAACAATTATCAGATTCCACCGTGTCCGTCCATTATGTACCGGATTTGTTTGTATTCGATTTGCTCAGTGCCAGTCTGAACAATATCAAGGGCATACCTGTCATCAGCATCCACGACACCCCATTTTATGGCGTTGACGGTGCTGTTAAGCGAATGTTCGACATCCTGTTTAGCAGTATCGTATTGCTACTCATAGCTTCCCTTTGCTGATTATCGCAATCGCCATCCGGATGACATCGCCAGGTGCGGTGCTGTTTAAACAACGCCGCTACGGGTTCAGAGGGGAAGAGATAGTCGTCTGGAAATTTAGATCGATGACCGTTAGCGAAGATGCACAAAATGTTGTGCAGGCTAAAAAAAATGATCCAAGAGTCACTAAGCTAGGTAGCTTTCTCAGGCGTACGTCCTTGGACGAGCTACCACAGTTTTTTAATGTATTACAGGGCAGGATGTCGGTTGTGGGGCCTAGACCGCACGCAGTTGCTCATAATGAGTTCTATCGAGGACAAGTTAAAGGTTATATGCTCAGGCATAAAGTGAAACCCGGCATCACCGGTTTGGCGCAAGTTAAAGGCTATCGCGGTGAAACTGACACCTTAGACAAAATGGAAGGGCGGATTCAATACGATCTCAACTATATATCGTTGTACAGGAAAATACCGAATCCTGATCCCTTACCTTTTAAGGATAGGTTTTTTACGACATAGCCTTCATCGTGATCGGCATTACCACCATCTTGAAAATTTAATACACCATCTACTCCAATACTTTGAATAATAGGCAGTTTATAGCTACCTGCGGTTTGAGGGACAGTATTGGGTGCAATATAATCATTTATTGTACAAGGTTGAGTACGGGTACATTTTTGATTAAATAATCTGGGGTAAGATGAAGTAAATGTGCCATTTCTACAAAAAGAAATAGCATCGCCAGCTTTTAAGCTGCCAAATTTTGACATAGCAAAGTCAAATGTTGCCCACGGCTGATTGGGTGAAGTACCTGGATTAATATTAGATCCTTGATTGCATACATAATAATTTTGTGCATAAAGCGATCCTGAAAATAAAAACAGTAAACACAATATCGATTTTAAAAAATACATATTTTTCATGAGTTCCTCGAAATTTTAATTTATATTTATATAACAACTGCTTATAAATTAATAAGCACGCAGAGTGACCAGTCAGTATTTCGTAGCGACATTTTTGTTTGTAATGGATAGTAGGAAAAGACCACGACACATTAAGACGCTATGGTGAGTATGTTGTGACTCCTCTCACCAGATTGATAGGGTAAAAAATACGGATGCTACAAAAAAGACAAGAGCTATTCTTAAATTTGTTGAATAGACTTAACCCTGACCTTTGGACTCCCTACCTAGGTTAGTCTATATCATGGTCATTAACTGCCAGTTAAGGGGGGAGTTTGCTGAAACTGTGAACTGCGTCACAAAAAAAGGTTTGTAGGTAGCTGCTAATCAAGCTACTTCAGTAGAAAATCTCAAAAACAGTCCATGTAACAAAAATCTAATCAGCATTATCAATTTCAAAAAAAATCCATTTGACGCGGCTGTGGGTTAGCTTAATCTGCCTTTCCATGGCGTTAATTTCTTGAACGGCGGTTGCTACCGTCAGTTCTGGTTTGAGTTCGGCTTTGATAGCCACCATTACAGAATTCCCGTGATTAATCGCCCAAATATTGAGTACCTGCAAAACACAGGGTTGTGCTTCAAGATAAGTCTGGATATTAATCCGAATAGCTTCGGCAGATTCGCCTATTAACAGTGAATGCACTTCTGTACCTACCACAGCGGCGACAATAATCAATAACACACCAATCGACATCGACCCCACGGCATCAAAAGCCGTATTGCCCGTTAATACGGTTAAACCTAAGCCCAGCAGCGCGATCACCAAACCGAGCAAAGCAGCAATATCTTCGCCAGTGATAACCATTAATTCGCTGGAATGGGTGCTTTTAAACCACTGCCAAAGTGTTTGCGACCCTTTCTCTTCTGCCATTGCTGACAATGCGCCTTTTAACGAAAAAGCTTCCATGCCAACGGCAATCAGCAGAATCAACAAAGCGGTGTTCGCATTTTCTATAGATTGAGGATGGATATAACGCTCCCACCCTTCATGGACAGCAAAAACGCCGCCTACGGAAAATAAGATAAACGCCACCATCATCGACCAGATGTAGGATTCACGTTCGTAACCCATGGGGTGTTTTTGGGTTGCTTCTTTTGCTGACCGTTTCATGCCGACCAGCAATAACACTTGATTGCCGCAATCAGCATAAGAATGAATTGCCTCTGCCAACATGGAACCAGAACCTGTCCAAACGGCAGCCCCCGTCTTGGCGATGGCGATGCCTAAATTAGCTGAAAATGCGTAAAGTACGGCTTTTGTGGAGTTATTGTTTGCCATTTTCGTATTTGTTGTGAACTAAGTTGTTTAAGATGCTTCGTTTTATCGGTTAACAATCAGTCCCAACGGTCGTCTTTAACCTGAACTTGATCTTTTTCAATTCTAATTGGGAAACAGGCAATGTTTTCATAAGCAGGCGGGGATTTGACCGCACCGGTTTTCACACAAAATCTTGCGCCGTGCCGTGGGCAGATAATCTCAAAACCATCCAGTTCACCACTGGCAAGCTCTGCCCCATCATGCGTACAAATATCTTCAATGGCATAAAATTGACCATCAATTTTGAAGACCGCAACATCCGTGCCATCAATATCTGCAACAATATGCTCGCCATCAGCCAATGCGGTTTGTGCTGCGACATTTATCCAATCTGACATCTTAATTACCCCTTGTTTTGGGTTAAATATACATCATAGCGCAATAGTTTTCCGTGGAAACTTTCACTCGGTTTGCCACCTAATGGTTCGGCATAATCGGGGCTTTTCACTACGACGCGCTTACCCGCTATCTTGAATGCAGTTGCAAACAACTGGTCTTTATCTTCATCATCACCTACGAGGTCACGCAAAACCATGATAGCTTTTTTCGCCAAAGCCGATTTTTTGCGTTTGGGTGGAAACATCGGGTCAAGATAGATGCAATCAGGTTTAGATGGCAGTTGTTCCAGTATTTCAATAGCATTACCTACCAGTAATTGAGGTGGAGATAAGTTAAGCTGCTGCATCCAATCTAGCTTCGCTAGTCGATCAAAACCATCTGCCAATAATTCGGCCATAATCGGAGAACGCTCAATGCATTGCACCTCATAACCCATACGAAACATGGCGAGGCTATCTTGCCCCCAACCAGCCGTAGCATCGACAACTGTCTTGGTTTTACGCCCCAATGCCTGTGCTAAAGCACCAGTTTTAGCAATAGGCCAAGTGCGTTGTTCACCTTGGCGGTGATCTATCTCGACGATTAATCCGTGCTTACCAATGCTTTCTCTATCAAATAACGACAAACAGTCATCGCGCCAGCTTAGGAAAAAAAACTGGGTATGATTTGGATTTAGATCTGCGAAACCTATTAATGGAATATCCAGCTTTGTTGCCAATTGTTGAAATAAAGCGAGATTACCTAGACCTTCGTAAAGTACGACTAGTTTTTCTTGGTACTCAGCCTCCACGTTCTTCGTGGCAAACATTTACTCTGTGGAAATCGATTTTTGTTCGTTTTTCAACGCCGCATCCAGCGTATGCCAAGCCAAAGTGGCACATTTCACCCGTGCCGGATATTCGCGTACACCCGCTAATACCGCCAGTTTCCCTACTGCTTCCAGATTGATTTGCTCATCTTTTCCGGTAGTCATCTCGTGGAAGATTTTGAACAAAGCATCGGCTTCGGTTTCGGTTTTACCTTTAATTATCTCGGTCATTAATGACACAGAAGCGGTCGAAATCGCGCAGCCAGAACCTTGAAAACTGGCATCGGCAATTTTATCGCCGTCCATTTTTAAGTACAGCGTCAAGCGGTCGCCACACAAAGGATTAAAACCTTCCACTTTCCGGTTAGCATCCGCCATCACCCGAAAATTACGGGGATTCCTGTTGTGGTCGAAGATGACCTCTTGGTAGAGCTCACGTAAATCTTCAAACATTAACCAAATACCTCAATCAGGGATTTTATCCCGTCCATCAACACATCAATCTCTGCTTTGGTATTATACATGGCAAAAGAGGCTCTGGCGGTTGCGGGTACGCCGTAAAAGTCCATGACTGGCATGGCGCAATGATGACCCGCCCGAATGGCGATGCCTAAGCTGTCGAGCATGGTGCCAATATCGTGGGGATGGATTTTATCCAGCACAAAAGACAGGATTGCACCTTTGTCTTCCGCCTCGCCGATTATCCTTAAGCCTTTAATTTGCTTGGCTTGTTGCGTGGAGTATGCCAGTAATTCAGCTTCATACGCAGCGATGTTCGCCATGCCGATCTCGTTCAGGTAGTCAATAGCCGCACCTAAACCAATCACATCGGCGATACTGGGCGTGCCTGCTTCAAACTTATGCGGTAATCCAGCGTACGTGCTTTTTTCAAAACTGACGGTCTTAATCATGTCGCCTCCGCCTTGATAAGGTGGCATGGCTTCTAGCAGGGCTTGCTTGCCGTACAATACGCCGATGCCGGACGGGCCGTACAACTTATGACCGGAAAAGACGTAGAAATCGCAGTCTAACGCTTGCATATCAACGGCAATATGCGGAATCGCCTGTGCGCCATCCAGCATCACGGGAATGTTAAGGGCATGGGCTGCGGCTATGATTTTTTCGACTGGATTGATTGTACCCAAAGCATTGGACATGTGGGCGACCGCAACCAATCGGGTTTTGTCATTCAATAAGGCTGACAATTCGTCGAAGATTAATTCGCCTTTGGTATTCATCGGCGCAACTTTCAATACTGCACCCGTTTGTTCGCAAAGCATTTGCCACGGCACAATATTAGAATGATGTTCCATTGCGGTAATCACAATTTCATCACCCGACTTAATATTGGCTTTGCCGTAGGTTTGGGCAATCAGGTTGATGGCTTCAGTCGCACCGCGTACAAAAATGATTTCCTTGGTGCTGGCTGCATTGATGAAGCCACGTACTTTCTCCCGCGCCGCTTCAAACTTGTCAGTAGCCCGAACGCTTAAGGTATGTACGCCACGATGGATGTTAGCGTACTCGTGCCGATACACATGGCTAATGCTGTCGATAACCGCATTCGGCTTTTGGCAACTAGCACCACTATCTAAATAAACCAGTGGTTTATTGCGGATTTTTTCAGCTAAGATGGGGAAATCGGCGCGGATTTTATCTATGGGAAATGTTGTCATAACCAGTCTTTTTCAACGCCTTCCTGTGGAAACCGTGCTAACACTTGTTCCAGCACCTTATCGTGCAGGCTTTTAATCTTAATCTTATCCACCATCTCGTTGGCGAAGGCGAAGGTCAGCATATTGCGAGCAGTTTCCTCATCAACACAACGCGATTGCAGGTAAAAGATCGACTTTTCATCCAGCTGCCCCACTGTTACGCCATGGCCGCATTTGACATCATCGGCATAGATTTCCAGTTGCGGCTTGGTGTCGGCTTCCGCCTCATTCGATAACAACAAGTTGCGGTTATTCATAAGTGAATCGGTTTTTTGTGCATCTTCAGCGACAATGACACGCCCCTGGAACACACCCCGCGCACGATCATCCAACACGCCCTTATACATTTCCCTGCTGATTGCATGGGGTTTCAGGTGATTGATACGGGTATGGTTATCCAGATGCTGGCGCTTTACGCCCAGATACAAGCCATTCAATTCACACTCAGAAGCCTGATCCAACTCAGTGTGAATATCGCAACGCGCCAATAAGCCGCCAAAAGCAAAATTGTGATGGGTAAACCGCGCATCTTTCGCTTGCTTAACGTAAGTGCCGCCAAAATGGTAGGCTTTTTCAGACTCGGTTTGTAATTTATAAAGCGTTAACTGCGCGTTTTGATCGACAAATACTTCCGTAACGGTTGCTGTCAGATAAGCATCGTTTAATCCAGCAAAAGTTTCAATCACTTGCGCTTCCGCATTTTCAGCAACGATGACGAGATTGCGCGTAGTAGCCATAGCATCAGCTTCAGTCACAATATTCAGCAATTGTATCGGTTTGGCTAGGACTTGCTTGGCAGGGACGTATACAAATACGCCATCGGTAAACCATGCGGTATTGAAGGCGATTAAGCTATGTTCAGCAATATTGACCGCACGACCCAGATACGTTTCCAGTAGGGGCGAAAAATTTTTCGCCCCTACAAGGGCATCCGCTATGCTCATGATTGAAATGTCTTCAGGCAAACCATCCAGCTTGGAATGATCTATGGAAAAATGACCATTCACCAAAACCACTGACCAAGCATCTTCCAATTGTTGCGATTTCAGCCAATCTGCATCGACAGTCTGTAGATTGGGGTGTGACACGAACCCCAACACCGGCGAAAACAGCTTCTTCTCAATAGCGGACACATTGGTATAACGCCATTCTTCTTCACGCGGTGATGGAAAGCCGTTTGCCGAAAATCTCGCCAAGGCATCTTTACGTAGTTGCTGTAACCAGGGCAGATTTTGCCCTGGCAATTTGGCCGCAATTGCATCATATTCAGTCACATAACGGCTAGTTGTTACCGTACTCATTAAGCTGCCACCTGACCTTCCAGCCAACTGTAACCTTTTTCTTCTAGTTCCAATGCCAATTCAGGGCCACCCGATTTAACGATTTGCCCGTGAGCCAGCACGTGCACGAAGTCAGGCTTAATGTAATCGAGCAAGCGTTGGTAATGGGTAATCATCACAAAGCTGCGGTCTGGAGAACGTAGAGAATTAACCCCATCCGCCACCACTTTCAAGGCATCAATATCCAAGCCGGAATCGGTTTCATCGAGGATGCACAGCTTTGGTTCCAAAATTGCCATTTGCAGGATTTCATTACGCTTCTTTTCACCACCGGAAAAGCCTTCGTTGACGGCGCGATAAAGGAATTTTTCATCCATCTCCAGCAGCTTGACCTTATGTTTCACCAAAGTCAAAAAATCCATGGCATCGACTTCCGGTTGGCCGTGATGCTTACGCACCGCATTCAGCGCCGCTTTCAGCAGATAGATATTGCTGACACCAGGAATTTCCACCGGATATTGGAAAGCCAAAAAAATCCCTTCCCGCGCCCGGATTTCCGGCGGCATTTCAGTTAAATCCTTGCCTTGATAAGTAATTGAACCTTGGGTTATCTCATAACCGGCCTTGCCAGACAACACATGCGACAACGTGCTTTTGCCCGAACCGTTCGGCCCCATGATGGCGTGGATTTCTCCCGCTTTCACTTGCAGGTTGATGCCTTTAAGGATGGGTTTGTCGCCAACGCTGACGTGGAGGTTTTCTATTTTGAGCATATTTCAAATAACTTGTTGAATTTAAAAAGCCGTAAGACTAGTAGAGGAACGAAGTATATTAACTGTGACAAGCACAGCTCCCCATGTTAAGCGCACATCCTACGGGACATCATCTATGTGGCAATCAAATAATCATCAAATAAAAACATATTGATTAATAATGAGTTTTTTGTAATCTTGGCTGTAAAATCAAATAACCATCAAATAGAGCTTTAAGCCCAAATGGGCAAATAGGAAGGAAATTTCCTAGATTTACTTTCGGGATCATCTTTTTTTATGACATCTGCTGCTAAAGCATCCTTAATAATTCTTGAAGCAATTGCAGAGTTCTGGTCATCTATTTTGAACCGATCTCTCAACGATTGGTTCGTCATTTTTTCGTTTGAAACATATTTTAAACATGCGTGTTGATAACAGGCTCTAATTTTCTCTTTTTTATCAAGATCATTTAGAGCTTTATAACTGTATATAGTGATTCTGGTTCTGTTTTCTGCAACGATTACATTAATAGGCGGTAATTGATACAACTCGTTATAAAAAATCACTTTATCCAAGCCACTTCCTTTTTCTTCACAAAAACCCATTCTGCGCATTAAGTCCGCCAACTTTTCGTTACGTGATAAATAAGCATCAATAAATCTGTCCGGTGTAACAAGAGGAGTTCCTGCGTTTGATATTTCAATTCTGTCTGAAAATATTTCAACCATTGGAAACCCTTTTTCTGTAAGGTCTTGGTGAATTAAAGCGTTTGCTACTAGTTCTCTTATAGCTATTTCAGGATACATGCGAGTATCTTTTCGCAGAGCTTTGCCGATTTCCTCATTGGCAGGCAATTGACTATTAATCCAATCTACTAATCCTTCAAATCCTAAAGCATAACCTTTATTACCTATTTGCTCTCTTTCGGTTTCAACCTTATTTTTACCTTTGTAAACAATTACCCTAACTGATTTTCTTTCAACACTTTCAAAGTCTTTTAAACTTTTAGCAAATAATAAGGCACCTAATTTTGTGATAGCGTACCTTGGGTTTTTAGTGATTAAACCTTCATCGATAAACTTATCAATCACCCCTTGTTGCGTAGAGGGATAAGGTAAATTCATCAAATCAAAATAGGTCTCTGTACTCAAGAACCTAGCTATGTCGGATGCACTCAATTCATCTCGTGCTATTTCCTTCTCAAAAGAAATTGATTCTTTTTTCCATATTTTTGCTTGCTTATCAGGAAACTCATTTAGTTTTCTGGTGATGCTTCCTGCTCGTATATAAGATTGATGAAGAAACTCTATCGGTTGGCTTTTAGCAGCAGGGATAACAAAAATAGAAATATGTCTTGAATCGTAATCAAACTCATACGCTGTAAAATCTACTCTTGGATTTAGACGAGTAAGCAACCAATGTTCCAAATCTTCATTACCTTTTTTATGAGATTTAGCTTTAAAAGAAGTACCTTTAATAAAATGTGTTAAATCTTCAACGCCAAAAACCAGGTAAGCAAACTGCTGATTTCGGATACATGCGCCATTGGATAGTGCCGAAATTCTTTCACCAATTTCTTCTGTTGAATGAAAATTCAGCTTAAATTCGACCCATTCACTTTCGTTCGGATGCTTAACTAACTCATTTAACAGTTCTTTTAATTGCTGCTCATTCATTCTAATTGATATACCGAATTAAACTTTTAGCAATTAACCCACCGACCCTTCCAAACTCAATCCCAACAACGCCTGCGCCTCGACGGCAAATTCCATCGGTAATTCTTTAAACACTTCCTTACAAAATCCATTGACGATCATCGACACGGCATCTTCCGCCGATAAGCCGCGTTGTTGGCAAAAGAACAATTGGTCTTCGCTGATTTTGGAGGTGGTTGCTTCGTGTTCGACTTGCGCGGATGGCTGTTTGACTTCGATGTAGGGGAAAGTATGCGCCCCACATTTGTCGCCGACCAGTAAGGAATCGCACTGGGTATAGTTACGGGCGTTTTCCGCGCTTTTTAAGACCTTAACCAAGCCGCGATAGGTGTTTTGTGCCTTGCCGGCGGAAATGCCTTTCGACACGATGGTGCTGCGGGTATTTTTGCCGATGTGGATCATCTTGGTGCCGGTGTCAGCTTGCTGGTAATTATTGGTCAGTGCTACGGAATAGAATTCGCCGATGGCGTTATCGCCCGTCAGGATGCAGCTTGGGTATTTCCAGGTGATGGCGGAACCGGTTTCCACCTGCGTCCAGGACACTTTGGCGTTGTCACCCCGGCAATCGGCACGCTTGGTGACGAAGTTGTAAATACCGCCCTTGCCTTCCTTGTCGCCCGGATACCAGTTTTGTACGGTGGAATACTTGATCGTCGCGTCTTTCAAGGCAATCAGTTCTACAACCGCTGCATGTAACTGGTTTTCATCGCGCATCGGCGCAGTGCAGCCTTCAAGGTAACTGACATGACTGCCTTCATCGGCAATAATCAAAGTGCGTTCGAACTGCCCCGTGTTGGCGGCATTGATTCGGAAATAGGTGGACAACTCCATCGGGCATCGCACCCCTTTGGGAATGTACACAAACGAGCCATCGGTAAATACCGCCGCATTTAACGCGGCAAAATAGTTATCGGTATGCGGGACGACTGAACCCAGGTATTGCTTGATGAGTTCGGGATGGTCGCGCAAGGCTTCGGAGATCGGGCAGAAAATCACACCCGCATCTTTCAGCTTGCCTTTGAAGGTCGTCGCAACGGACACGCTATCGAATACCGCATCGACGGCAATACCTGCTAATTTTTCCTGTTCGTCCAGAGGGATGCCGAGTTTTTTATAAGCGGCAAGTACTTCAGGATCGATCTCGTCCAGGCTTTTCGGGCCGTCTTCTTTGCGTTTGGGGGCAGAATAATAGCTGATGGCTTGGTAATCAATGGGATCAAACTTGACGAAAGCCCACTCCGGCGACTTCATGGTTTGCCAATGCCGAAACGCTTTCAAGCGGTATTCCAGCATAAATTCCGGCTCATTCTTAACCTTGGACAGTTTATGGATAACCGCCTCATCCAGGCCAACGGGAAACGTGTCGGTTTCCAGCTCGGTAACAAAGCCTTGCTTATAGCTTTTGTTTATCAGGTTATTGATTTCTTGTGTACTTGCAGACATGGCTAATTATTAAATTGGACGATATAAACTGGAAACCGGAATCAAAAATTCTTGTGGCACGTTAACTGGCTTAATCATATCCGCCAGGGTCACCGCTTCCAGCGCCTGTTGGATGGCCTGGTTAATCAAGCCCCAATTGGCGCTGATGCCACAACCCGAAGCCTGTTCACAACCTTCATGGGAGATACTGCATTCGGTCAAGGCAATCGGCCCTTCCAAGGCGCTGATAACGTCAGCCACGGAAATTTTTTCAGGCGACCTTGCCAAGGCGTAACCACCTTTAATCCCACGGGTTGACACTAAAACTTTGGCATTAACCAATATTTTCAGTACCTTGCTGACTGTCGGCAAAGCAATCCCAGTAGCCTCTGCAACACCCATCGCAGAATGGGTCAGTTCATTTTCTTTTGCGATATGGCTTAATATGACCGTTGCGTAGTCAGTTAGTTTACTTAACCGTAACATGCCGTGCTCCAAGTAATTGAGGACTATTTTAGTCCTATTTAACTTCCAAGTAAAGTGCAGGGGGATTAAGCTATAGTTGATTCTATTTTTGGTGGCTGGTAACAGCAACTTGTTGCGGTTAGAATAAAGCAGAGCTAGCCTTAAGAGGTGAATTATGACAATAAAGAAAACCCAAATCGACAGCCACAAATCCGCCCAAATCGTTTCCGAAGCCCGAAAACAGCAGGAATTACGGGAACAATCCTACCGTGGGCAAGCGTTGAAGCTCTATCCCTGGATCTGCGGACGTTGCGTCCGTGAATTTGACCATAAGAGCCTGAGCGAACTGACGGTGCATCACCGTAACCATAATCACGATGACAACCCCGCCGACGGCAGTAACTGGGAATTGCTGTGCCTGTATTGCCATGACAATGAACACCAACGCTACGAGGAAACACGGTTTAATAGCGCAAAAACAGCATCATCGAATGCTACAGTGGGCGCAGGTCATAATCCGTTTGCTAATCTAAAGGATTTGTTGAATAAGAAATGAGCGATGTAGATGTAGCCTAGATGTAGCGTAGCGGAATTCGGAAGTTCGCGGTTTCAATTTTCCCGCATTTCGTTACACTTCATGCAGGCTACGCCTATAAGTTGTCAATCCCCAAATTAGCCAAAGCATCCGCCCTATCATTGCCATTATTCCCTGAATGCCCCTTTACCCAAAGCCATTCGATATTATGCGGCAATCTGGCGGCATCAAGCCTGCGCCATAAATCTTCATTTTTGACGGGGGATTTGCTAGCGGTTTTCCAGCCGCGTTTTTTCCAGTTGACCATCCATTCGGTAATGCCTTGCAGGACGTATTTAGAATCGGAATGCAATTGCACGTTACATGGTTTGGTCAAGGTTTCCAAGGCATTGATGACCGCCGTCAATTCCATGCGGTTATTAGTCGTTTCGGGTTCACCGCCATAAAGCTCCTTCGTATTGCCCTTATATTGCAGAATTGCACCCCAGCCGCCTGAGCCGGGATTGCCGCGACAAGCGCCATCGGTGTGAATAATCACAACATCATTCATTTTGCTCATTTTGTGGATGACGAATTAAAGCAGTTCCTGCCAGTACCAAGCGTGGAATGGTCTCTTTCACAGGGGTTAAAGGGATCAGATTATACCGTCGCTTGATCGCTTTGACTCCGTAAGCTGTTGCGGATAAGGAAAAAGTATTGCCCAAAAATTTTACATTCTGGGTCGCAATGGAATCCAGGTGAAATTGCGATACCGTAGTCACTTCAAAATTCAGCAGTTTTAGCCAGTCGATTATGCGTGAGCGGCGGATAAAATGCCCTCGCCAGGAATCTGCCAGCCGTTTATCCCAAAGGTATTGGTATCTGACCCAGATACTCCAGGGGTTAAAGTTTAAAATGACGACTGTGCCTTCCGGTTTTAGTACCCGTTCCACCTCGCGCATGGTTTGGAAGCGAAAAGCATCAAATTCAAGGAGATGCGGCAGGATAATCATATCGACACTGTCGGATTGCAGGGGTAAATGGTAAGCTTTTGCACGGATTTTTCGCGCCCCTTGGCAACCTAGGTTTTTGGCATCCAGTATCGTATAATTGGTGTAAAGTGTGCAATCGACGAACTCGTTTTCCCAGCCTAAGCCGCCGATTTGCAACACCGTTTGCTTGCAACTGACCACGATAGCACTCTGCAAATAACCGATTTCAAGGTCTTTTAGCAGTTTGCCGCGTGGGGTTTGGTAGTAAGCAAACAGAAAATCGCGCTTCATAGCCTATACTCTATCAACATTAACTTTAGATTTTTCAATAAAAACAAGCTACAATCAAACTATTCTCTATTTAAACTTCACGTTAATGGGTTAGATAATGCGTAACAATTCTAACAGGTCAGTAAAAATTCTTATTTTTTTGATGGTGTTGCTGGTCGCAGGTTGTGCAGATGACCCGAAAGAGCCGCTCGTCATCAATAACACACCCGACGTGAACAGGCCTTACACCAGTCAGACTGGCAAACCGTCACGTAATTTCTTCAAAAAGCGCATCAAGAATCTTTTTGCCCACCATAACACCGTGTGGGAACGGATGATTTCGCTGTACTCGTTCCCAGAAGTCGATAATGAACGTATCGATGCAGAATTAAGCTATTACCTCAGTCATCCCGATTACATCGCCAGAGTCCAAGAGCGTGCCGCGCCTTATATGCACTTGATTCTGGATGAAATTGAAGCTAAAAACTTACCTGGCGAGCTAGCTTTACTGCCTGTGGTCGAAAGTGCTTTCATTCCAGAAGCTTATTCACGCAGTGCTGCATCCGGGCTTTGGCAGTTTATCCCTTCTACGGGGAAACTGTTCGGGCTTGAGCAAAACTCCTGGTACGATGGTCGCCGTGATGTCTACGCATCAACCCAAGCTGCAACCACTTTCCTAAAGGGACTCAGCGATGAATTCGGTGGCGATTATTTTCTTGCCTTGGCATCGTATAATTGGGGCAAGGGCAATGTCGGCAAAGCCATCGCACGTAACGAATACCAAGGCTTACCTACCGATTACTGGTCGTTGAATCTTCCTAAGGAAACAGAGGATTATGTACCACGGTTATTGGCGATTGCCAAATTATTCGCTAACGCCGAGCAATATGGCATCCGCTTACAAAACATTCCCAACAAACCTTACTGCGAAGTCGTCAATGTTGGTTCCCAACTGGATATCGATAAAGCGGCTGAACTAGCGCAAACTCCACTCAGCCACTTCTTAAAATTGAATCCCTGTTTCAAAAAAGGCAGTACGGCACCGGACGGTCCCCATCGTTTACTGATTCCATCTCATCGCGTACAGGCATTCAAACAAAATCTGGCACGGTTGCCTTATGATGAACGGGTCGATCAAAGACAACATGACGAAGAACTGCTGGCCGAAAAAATTCGCCAAAATGAATTGGTGGCGCAAAAAATGCGTGATGAAGAAGATCGCTTTGAAAACCGCCGGAAGCGGGAAGTCATCGTAGCCAAACGTTATTATTCAGCAACGCCAACCCAACAATATCGCGTCCATCGTGGTGAAACTTTATCTACCATCGCCAGAAATAATGGCACAACTGTTGAAAATTTACGTCATATCAACCATTTAGCAAAAAGCAGCGTTAATTCAGGCACTTACCTGAAAGTCCCCGCAGCTAGCCGTCACGCATCTGCCATCAAGGAAATAAGCAGGTCTGGAAAAGCGAAAACATCAAGTGGACAAGTCTACGTTGTCAAAAAAGGCGATACCTTTTTTAACGTCTCCAAACGCTTTTCGGTTAGCCGAAACGATATTGCTGCCAGAAATAACATTTCACCTAACAGCAACCTGAGATTAGGGCAAAAGCTAGTCATCAAAAGCGGCGGACATCAAGTTGCCTCCGCATCCCCAGCCCGTCTTATCCGCTATACAGTCAAACATGGTGACTCTTTGATGCAGCTTTCCAGAAAATTCGGCGTGTCTTTGAACGAACTGCGTAAATCTAATCCAGCCGCAAGCAAAGGCTTGCGCCCAGGTCAAAGCATAAAGATCTTGGTTGATAATTCCAATAGGGCAACCTAGGTATTGCGGCTCACCGTCTTGTTTTACGCCACCTTTTTTACACGGGTGCTTGCTAGAACGACGAAACTCACTTGGGTGATGTTGTCGTTATTTCAAGCACTTATCGATCGTGGCTTCCCCAAATTTCCACACAGTAAAGAAAATCAGCTTCAAACATTATTCATTCGTTGATATTTCAGTCGTGTCGGGGTTAAATCTGCCACCAATTACGGCAGGCTTTTGTATATCACTGGACAATGGGCAATAAAAAATGACTTAGTATAATACCTAAGTTCTTATTTTTATTGATGGGGTGTTAGGGATTCGAACCCTAGACCTATGGATTAAGAGTCCTAACAAGTAGGCGTTTATTAGTGTTGATTGCCATTCATAAAACAGCCTGTTTTAATAAAAATCAAGTATTTATAGAATTATCCCCTTTTGCTTGTGTTGATTAGTATTCACCTATATACTGCAATTCTGGTTACAAACTGGTTACATGGCGGTTACAAATTTAAGGGGGCATTATGGCAAAGGTAAAATTAACGGCTGGACGGATTGCAAGCTTTAAATGTAATGAAAACAAGGCGCAAGATTTTTTATGGTGCGATGAAGTTCAAGGCTTAGGGGTACGGGCAACATTAAATTCAACTGTAAAGAGTTACATTTTCCAGTCAAAAATTAAAGAAGGCGTTAAAAAAGGGCAAACTATGCGTGTGACCATTGGCAAGGTTAGCGTGTGGAGTATTAAACAGGCACAAGCCGAAGCCCGCCGCCTACAAATTCAGATAGACAACGACAACGACCCGCGCCAAGTTAAAGCCGATATTCAAGCCGCCAAGGAAGCGGCAAGGCAAGCCAAAGAAGCCGAAACCGCCGAGCTGATTATGCAGGAAGCCCGCGAAGCGGTAACGCTGGGCATGGTATGGAATGAATATGTAGAAGCAAGAAAGCCGAAATGGTCAGACAGTCATTATCATGACCATGTGCAAGTTATGCACCAAGGCGGCGAAGTGCGAAGCCGTAGCACTGAATTAACTATACCTGGTGCGCTTGCATCATTGGCTAATGTTCGACTGATAGACCTGACACCTGAACAGGTGGAAGAGTGGGCAAAAGTTGAAGCCGAAAAGAGACCGACCCGCGCCCGCCTATCACTTCGATTATTAAAAGCCTTTCTCAACTGGTGCGCTACACACAAAACCTATAAAGCGATTGTCACGACCAACGCCGCAAAAAATAAAAATGCCCGCGAAAGCTTAGGCAATGCCAAAGTTAAAAATGACGTGCTACAAAAACAACAATTGCCCGCTTGGTTTGCCGCCGTTAAACAAATCAATAACCCCGTTATCAGTGCTTACCTGCAATGCCTGTTACTGACAGGTTCACGCCGTGAAGAATTAGCCGCCCTTCGTTGGGGCGATATTGATTTTAAATGGAACAGCATAACCATTCATGACAAAG